>CAZMLP010000533.1:0-6353 GCA_964566745.1 uncultured Verrucomicrobiota bacterium
AACTCTTCGCTGACTAAGCATGTAGTCGCGGCTGGTTCGTTTGTCAGGGACGCGGGTTCAACTCCCGCCGCCTCCACCACTTTGAATAATATTGGTGGAAATTGGCTCGGCGCTACACGCCGCAAGACTGGTTGCGGCCAATGAATTCCATGGTTTGGATGAGGGTCTCTGATGATCTGAGGCACTTTTGGGCCAAGAATCTCCACACCTTGTCCCGGCGGCATCAAGCCGCTATTCCGGAGGTAGCTTGTCGGGGCTGATTTGAAGTTCCTGGCAGGCATGGATGTAGGAACTGGCCGACCATGCCTGGAAGCACTTGCCCATGGGCCTGCCCGTGCGGCTATGGACCCACTCGTTAAACTCCCATTCCTGGTTCTTTCCCAGCCGGTTGAGCTGGGCCAGTTTCAGCAACTCCCGGCAGGCCACTTCGTGAAGTCCGAGCCGGTGGATGAACCTCACCCACATGCCACCGATGAACGGCCAGATGCCGCCATTGTGATAATGGCCGGGCAGATTGAGCAGATTCACCGTGTAGTAGGAGCGCCAGTCGGGGTCGCCAGATTGCACCGGCGGGTAAAGATTCACGACCGGATAGGGCTCGTTCACGCCCACCCCCCACATGAACTTGAACGCGGTCCGGGCGCGATCCACGTCAAGGACATTGGAGATGAACCCCTGCACGTTGCCGAGCACGTCGCACCGCCAGTTGAAGGAGAACGGCGTCAACTCGGCCAGCAGGTAACTGGCGTCGCCCACCGAGAACTGTGATTGGGCGAACCGGAACGCGGACGGTTTGTCCATGTGCTTCGTCGAGGGCCAGAAAACCTCCAAAATCTTGGCGCGAAGCGTTTGGGAGCGCCGGAGAAACTCCGCCGCCTCCTCGAACTTCCTGGCCAGCTCCAGCAAGCGGCTGTAGGCCAGCGTGGCGCGATACCAAAGCACCTCGTCGTACAGGACGTGGTAGCTCCGGCCGAAAAGGTCGGTCCAGTCGCCCGCCTCGGGGATTTCGAGCAGCCCGTCGTTGTTGCTGTCCAGCGCTCCCAGCCAGTTCATGACCCGCTGGAGCCGCTGGGAATACTCGGCGAGGAGGTCAAGATCGCCTGTCTTGCGCACGTAAGCATGGAAGGCGATCACGGCCCAGAGGCCGCTGTCGATCGAGCAGATGCCGCCCACGCCGCCATAGTCGGGGGTCCCGTCGTCAATGCGCACATTGGCCGGCATCTGCCCGTTCGGCGCGAGCCGGTCAAAGAGCGTGCGCAGCGTCGCCGCTTGCGCCGCGCGAATCGCGGGGTCGGCCAGCTCGACGGTGCCGATGATCGTTATGGAGCCGTCACGCGCCCAGACGCTGCGATAATTCACGTCCGTGCCCGTCACTTCATTGTCGTTAAGCGAGCAGGCGGAAAAGCCGAGCGGGGTGATGTTTTTGCGAATGGTTGCCAGGGCGTGGTGGTAACCGGTGGTGATCACCGCGCGCTCCTCCGAGGTTAACGAGCCAAGCGCCGCCTCGGTGAACAGCATGCGGAGGGTCGGGTCCATTTGCTCGGAGGCAACCGTCGAGGGGTCTCGCCGGGTCGTGTCAGGAATCACCCCGAAGTGTTGCAGCCCCTCCAGCACTCCCTCCGCCATCACTCGCGTGGCATTGAACGTGGGAAGCTTGACGACCGCCTCGATGAGTTCCGGCTGGGCGTTCTCCACGACGATCCCCTTCACCCCGGGCAGGCGGAACATGCTCGCGTCATTTCCGGTGTCCCCGGCCACCAGCACGGTGGCGAGATCGATGGCCAGGCGTTTGCACAACCATTCCAGGGCCGCGCCTTTGTGCGTGTTCCCCGGCAACACATCCAGGTCACGGCCACTGGAATACACCACGGTAACCTGCAGCCCGGCGCCGGCCAGCTGCGCTTTGAGGTCCGCGATTGCCTCGGGTGTGGCCGCGCGCAGATACCAGCTCGATTTATAAGGGTGCAGAAACTCGGGCGGCTGGCAGGTGACGCCCGGAAATTTGCCGACAATGGCTTCCACTTTGCCCAAGTCCCACCCTTTGCGAAAACGCTGGTTGAACTCATGCAACGGCTGTTTGCTTTGGCCGTCATAAATCTGCGTGCCGACCCCTCCGATGATGTAGTCCGGCCAGGGCAGCACCCGGCTGGCCAGCAAATCGATGACGTCCTGCACCAGCCGGCCGGAGGCATAACAGAGCAACGGCCGGTTCAGCCCCGCCTGGGCCTCCCACGCCATTTTGAAACGCCGCGTTGATTCCGGGTTTCCCAGCAGGGTCCCGTCCAGGTCGGAGCAAAACAGTTTAATCGGCGTCATTCCAAGGTTCATCCCACTCATTGTCGTGGACGGCAAACGACTCGCTGGACCGGTGCTCCACCAACGCGACCAGTTGCTGCGCGATGCCGGTCCAGGTGAACAGGCTTCGCGCCTTGTGGGCGCCCATCCGGCTCAGACGGGCCCGCAAGCGCGGATGATTGAGAACCTTGTGGATCATGATCCCCAAGTCTTCCCGGTCAAACGGGTCCGCGTACAGGGCGTGCCGTCCGAACGTCAAAGCGCGATACAGTCCGCCGTGAATCGTCACCACCGTCGGCGTTCCGCACGCCATGGCCTCGATGGCGGTCATGCCAAAAGGCTCGTAACGGCTGGATAACACGAACACATCCGCGGCGCGATAGTAATCGGCCAGTTGGTCGTCGGGTATGAAATTGCCGAACCGGACCCGGTCATTCAATTCAAGTTTGGCGACAAGGTCTTTAAGCTCGCCGAGGAGCACCCCTTCGAGTCCGGTTTGGTTGGTTCCTCCCACCGCAAGATAGAGACTGACGCTGGGATTGCGCCGCGCCACCACATGGAACGCCTGGACCAGCAAATCATACCCCTTGTTGCGCGCCAGCCGCCCGATGGCCATCACCACCGGACCGCCAAAGCCGAGCCTTTGCCGCAAAGAACGCTCGCTGGACTCGCTCACGGGAAAGAACCGGTTGTCATCATAACCGGGCGGAATCATCCGGCATTTATCGGCCGGCAGCTCGTAATCGCGGAGCAGCACTTCCAGTTGGGGTGGCGTGGTCGCCTGCACGATATTGGCCGACTCGTAGAGCAGCCGCTCGTGGTGAATTCGCTTGGCGAAATTGTATTGCTCCTCGAATTTGTCAGCGTCCCCGGGATAGTCGCTTTCCATTTGGCGCTTCTTCCAGATCCCCAGCGAGTGGGGTGTGTGGATGTGCGGGACGCCGAGGACATCGCTCAAATGCTGCCCGGCGATGCCGGCATCCCAGTAATGGCTGTTGACAAATCCGTACCGCAACTTGTTTTTCTCGATGAAACGCAACGCGTTTTCGCCCCATTCCGGCAATGCCTCGTGAAGGTATTCCTTGGGAATGAAATCCGGTCCGCCGCAGTCGCGGCGGATGATTCGAACGCGGTCGGCAACGGCCTCGATCTCCGGCTGGTTCTCGAAGCGGCGGGTCCAGATGTCCACCTCATGGCCGAGTTGCGCCAGCTTTTTGGAAAGTTCCAGCACGTAAACGACCTGCCCCCCGGTGTCCGCGGCGCCCAGCGGCGGCTGGGCGGCAACATAGCCGTGGGTGGAAATCATGGCGATGCGAGGCAGCGGGGAACTCGCGTTGAGGATGTCTTTACTCATTGGTTTGAGGCTTTTCGGAGGTGACCGGATCGTCCGGATTCGTGACGCGCCATTCGGAATCCTGCTTGAGGTGGACGGTCTGCGTCGGGAATGCGAAGTTGATGCTCTCGGCATCAAAGCGGCGTTTTAACTCCAGGTTCAACTTTTGGAATTGGAGCAGATACTCTTTGAAATCGGTCGATTCCCACCAATGGACGACCAGGATGTTCAGCGATGAGGACTCGAATTTGTTGAAGCTGATGATCAGGTCGGAGGTTTTCGGATGCGGCCGGAAAATCTCCTCGATGATTTGCATCGCCCTTTCCACCGTGTCCGCCTTCGTGTCATAAGTGACGCCAATGTTCATCACAGTTTTGATGTTTGGCCGCCGGCTGATGTTGGTCAGGCTGGCGTTGGCCATGGTGCGGTTGGGCACCGTGACCAGATAGCCATCCAGGTGGCGGATGCGCGTGCTGCGCAGGCCGATGGCCTCCACCATCCCGTCGATGGCGTCGATTTGAATCCGGTCGCCAATCCGGAACGGCTTGTCCGCGAAGAGCGCCACCGCGCCAAAAAGATTGGAAAGGGTGTCTTGCGCCGCCAGGCCCACGGCCAGGCCCCCAATCGAGAGCGAGGCGAGCAGACCCGTGACGTTGATGCCCAGGTTTTGAGCGGTGACGAGCACCGCGACGAGCACCACGAACACTTTGAGGCTCTTGCGAATGACGGGGAACAATTGCATGTCCAGCACGCCCTCCCCCGCCGCCTCCACCCGCTTGTGCCACAGGCCCATGACGAGATCCACGAACTTGATCCCGACATACGTCAGGGACATGGCCACCACAATTTTCAACCCGTTCGAAATAAAAACCGCGGCCCAACCTGGCCAGACGAAAAGTTGTAGTCCCGCGTGCAGCAAGACCACGAACGTGACAATTTTCACCGGCCCCCGCACCAGCTCGAGGAAAAGGTCGTCAATCTGGGTTTTGGTTTTTGCGGTGAGCTTCCGCAGGTGAACCTGAATGACATAATCCAGCAACTTCGAGGCGTAGAACGCGAGGATCACGTACAACAAAGCCGCCAGATATTGCCACAGCGGGTTGCCCAGCACCGGGATCCGCAGCCATTCGACACGATCCAGACCGAATGTGAGCCAGGTGGCCGGCGGGTCGCCAACCGCCGGGGCGGGGGTTTGTTTGGTTGGAACCTCGGCTGCGGCCAATCCTTGGGCCGCGCCGGTCAAGAAAAGCAGCATTCCTGTCTGCCAATTTCGGGATATCGTCTTTTTCCAATATGTCAATTTCATCGCGCGCTCGTCGTGTTGGTTACGGTGCGGGCTCGAGCGCGGCTGGAAAAAAGTACAGGCCACCCCTGAGCTCCGCGCTCAGATGGCGGCCCGACCATCTCGAAAATCCTCCAGAGGGAAATCCCTCTGAACCCCCTCGGGGAACATCATCTCCCCAAGGCATTTAGCGTTTTAGGGCAATACCCTAGCACGAAATCGGCGGGGGTTCCAAATGCATTTTTCTCATGAAGTGAAAATTGCGGCGAGCTTCGCCTCAACAGTTTTCACTTGGAGCCGCAAGCACGTTCGCTTGACCGTCAGCCGGTTCCAAAGCCTCGCAGTTCGGGCGTGTGAGTCCCTTTGGGGCGCCGGCCCGAGTTCGGGTCATTTCAATGGCCGGAGGCGAATTGAATGATTGCAATGGTTTCGATTTTTTCGAGCCGGGAGAGGGGGGTAATCTGGATGCCGAAAGACGTGAGAAAAAATCTGAATCTGCGCGAGCGGGCGCGGGATTTTTGCGTGCCTGACGAGGCTCCGGCGTGGGAACATGCTGGCTGCGGCCGTTTGGCGAAAGGCGTCTCGCCCGGCGTCTGCGTGGGAAACGCCCGGGAGATGAAGTTTCGCTGAGCCCAGTTTTGCTTGCGCGCGATTCCTCATCGGATCTCCATTGGCAGCCCGTTGGAAAACTCTGGCCACCGCCGCCGAGCGAGACGGCGGCGGCCAGAGCGGCTAATAATTTTGCCTCCGTTTTTCGCTCGATGCGGAACCGGTTCCTCGTCAACCATTTGGGGTCCTTTTCCTCGCCCAAATTCGGCTTTTCCAATTAATAGTGTCAACACAGTCAATAGAGTCAATACAGTCAACGGTACCTTTGCGGAGAGGAGGGGAACCCTGATAAGCTGCTCCGTTGAATGGCCAAACGCCAAAGACAAAGCACGAAGGCGCGGAATTCCTCTGCTCCCTCTGCTGTCTCCTTTTCACAAACCCCTCCCTATGAATCAACGCATCGGCAAAATCGCCCGGCTGCCCCGGGCCATCCGCGACCAACTCAACCAACGCCTCGACGACGGCGAGCAAGGACCGGAACTGCTGTCCTGGCTCAACGGACTTCCCGAGGTCCGCGAAATCCTGGCCCGCGACTTCGAGGGAAAGGAAATCAATGCCCAAAACCTGAGTTCCTGGCGGCAGGGCGGCTTTCAAGACTGGCTTACCCAAGGCCAGGTCCTGGAACTGGCCCAGCGCCTGGACGAGGAGACTTCCGAAATCCGCCGGGAAGAGATGCGCAGCCTCCATCCACTTACCCAACGTCTTCTGACCTGGTTGACCGCCCGTTATCTGTTGGCCTCCCGGCGTTTGGACCAACTGGACGAAGCCGAGTCGTGGAAACGGTTGCGCGGGCTGTGTGCCGACCTGGGCCGGTTGCGGCGGATGGAAGAGGAG
>CAZMLP010000534.1:0-5590 GCA_964566745.1 uncultured Verrucomicrobiota bacterium
GAGATTGGTCCTTTCGGTCTTTAAAAATCATTCGATAAAAGATAAGCTTGCTCACCATGAAACCACCCATTTCCCGGCGGAACTTCCTCAAAGAATCGGTCGTGCTTGCGGCCAGCACGCTGCCACTGGCAGCCGCGGAGACCGTCGGTGGTGGCGCGGGCAGCAAGCTCAAGGTGCTTTGCGTGGGCGGGCATCCGGATGACCCGGAATCGGGCTGCGCCGGGACGCTGGCGCGGTACGCGGAGCAGGGGCATGCGACCGTGGTGGTCTATCTCACGCGGGGTGAGCGGGGCATCAAAGGCAAGACACTCGACGAGGCGGCGCGCATCCGGTCCACCGAGTGCGAGGAGGCGTGCAAAATCATGGGCGCGAAGGCGCGGTTCTTCGGGCAAATCGACGGCGCGACGGAGTTTACCCGCGCCCATGTGGACCACATGGTGAAGGTGTTTGAAGAGGAGCAACCCGACGTGGTTTTCACCCATTGGCCGGTGGACACGCACATGGATCATCAAGTGGCGAGTTTGCTGACGATCCGCGCGTATATGGCCGTCAAGGAGCGGCCGCACCTGTACTTTTTCGAGGTGAACAGCGGGAGCCAATCACAAGGTTTTCAACCGAACACCTACATTGATGTGACATCGGTGTTGGCGAAGAAGAAGGCCGCTTTACTCGCGCACGTTAGCCAGGATGGAATTGGCGTGTGGCGGGAGCATCACGAGCCGATTGCGATCTGGCGCGGACGCGAGGCGGGTGTGAGCATGGCGGAGGCGTTTTTCCATCTGAACCGCGACACGCAGACCAGCCACTTGCCAGGAATTTGAGGGAGACAATTCTACAAGAGGAAACGTAAAGTGCGGAGAACAGCAAAGAATTAGAGCCAATTAAATATTTATGTAGCCGCGCGCCGACGGGGTGGGTTCCCCGGAAAACATAGCCACGCAGGCGCGAGGTGGGGACGGCTCGCTGAGCCGTCCGGGCAAATCTGGCGCCACAGACAAAAGCCCTCGGCGGCGCCATTGGCAAATCTTGCTGCTTGGACATTCCCGGACCGGTCGGCGACCGGTCTCTGCCAAAAACGGCCACAGGTTTAATTAACTCGCTCGAGCCGGGCATCACACTGTTAACCCCTGTTGGAAATTCTTCTGCCGCTTGTTCGCGGTTAATGCGCGCTGGGACTCGGAGCCAGCGCCGGGGTGGCGCCTCGCGACCGGAAACGTCGCAGGGCCGGGACGAGCGCCTCCATGTAGAGATAGATCACTGGCGTTATGTAGAGCGTCAATGACTGCGAGACGATCAATCCGCCAACCACCGCCAGGCCAAGTGGTTGCCGCGCCTCGCCACCCGCGCCCAGGCCCAGCGCGATGGGCAGGGTGCCCATCAACGCGGCCATTGTGGTCATCATGATCGGACGGAAACGCAGCAGGCAGCCTTCGTAGATTGCGTCACGGGCGCTCTTGCCCTGGCGTTGCGCCTCGATGGCGAAGTCGATCATCATGATGGCGTTTTTCTTCACAATGCCGACCAGCATGATCAAGCCGACGAACCCGTAAATATTCAGGTCAAGGTGGAACAGATTCAACGTGACCAACGCCCCGAAGCCGGCCGAGGGCAGGCCCGAAAGAATCGTGATCGGGTGAATGAAGCTTTCATAGAGCACGCCGAGGATGATGTAGATCACCAGGATCGACATGAGCAGCAAGATGCCAAGTCCTTTCAGGGAAGACTCGAACACCTGCGCGGACCCTTGGAAGCTCGCGCTCACGGTGGCGGGAAGGTGCATTTCCGCCTCGGTCTTTTTCACCAAATCCACCGCTGTGCCTAGCGCCACGCCGGGCGCGAGGTTGAAGGAGATCGTCACTGCTGGAAGCTGGCCAAGGTGGGCGACCGTCATCGGGCCGACGCCACGCTTGAGCCTGGCCACCGCGCTCAGCGGGGTCAGCTTGCCGGTGGCGGAGCGGACATAAAGTTTCGAGATGGCGTTGGGATCCTCCTGGAACTCGGGCGCCAGTTCCATGATCACCCAATACTGGTTCACATCCGTGTAAATCGTGGATACCTGCCGCTCGCCATAGGCGCTGTAGAGCGCGTTTTCGATTTGGTCCACACTGACGCCCAAGGCGTTGGCCTTGTCCCGGTCGATCTCCACCCCGATTTGCGGATTGGTGATGAACAAGTCGCTGGTGACGTCTTGAAAACCGGGCAAGGTGGCGAGCTTTGCCTCCACCAATGGCGCCCAATGGTACAGCTCCGAAATGTCGGCATCCTGCAACGTGTATTGGTAAAGACTTTTGGTCAGGGTGCCGCCAATGCGGATTAACGGCGGGTTTTGCAGGAATACGCGGAAGCCAGGGATGGACATTAGCTTCACGCGCATCCGCTGGATGATTTGGTCCACATGCTCGTGTCGCTCCGAGCGGGGTTTCAGGCGCATGAACAGGCGGCCATTGTTCCCAGTGAGCGTCGAGCCGCCGAGACCAATGGAGGAAGTGAGGTTGATGACGTTGGTGTCCGCCGCGGCGATGTTGGCGGCGGCGATCTGGTGCTTCAGCATCGCGTCGTACGAGGTGCCTTGCGCGGCCTCGGTGATGCCGAAGATTTGGCCGGTGTCCTCGCTGGGAAAGAAGCCCTTGGGTGTGATCACAAACAGCCAGGCGGTCACGAACGCCAAGGCGATGGACAGCGATAGCGTGATAAATTGATGACGCATCACGATTCGCAAAGTCCGGTCGTAAACGTGCAGCATGCCATCGAAGAATCTCTCGAACAGCAGGTAAAGGCGGCCGTGCTTTTCGCCGCCGTGGGCGTGGACGAACCGGCTGCACATCATCGGTGTGAGGGTCAATGAGACGAAGCCGGAGACCAGCACGGCCACCGCGATGGTCACCGCGAACTCGTGCAGCAACCGGCCCAGAATGCCGTTCATGAACAGCACCGGGATAAAGACCGCCGCCAACGAGAGCGTCATCGAAATGATGGTGAAACCGATCTCGCGCGAGCCTTTGAACGCCGCCTCCATCGGCGGCATGCCCTGCTCCATGTAACGAACAATGTTTTCAAGCATGACGATGGCGTCATCCACCACGAAGCCGACCGAGAGGGTCAGCGCCATCAGCGACAGGTTGTCCAGGCTGTAACCCAGGAGGTACATGACGGCGAATGTGCCGACGACCGACATGGGCACCGCGAGGCTGGGAATCACCGTCGCGGAGATGTTGCGCAAGAAAAGGAAGATCACCATGACCACCAGGCAAACGGTCAGGAGCAAGGTGAACTGGACGTCGTTCACCGACTCGCGCACGCCCTCGGAGCGGTCGTAAAGGGTGTTGATGTCAATGGAGGCGGGCAATTGCGCGCGAAATGTGGGAAACAGTTTCTTGATGTCGCTCACCACTTTCACCGTGTTCACGCCAGGCTGGCGCTGCACGGCAAGAATGATGCCGCGGATGTTGTTGAACCAACTGGCGACCTTGTTGTTCTGCACGCTGTCGATCACTGTGCCGATGTCTTGAAGGCGAACCGGCCGCCCGTTGCGGTAGGCCACGATCATCGGGCGGTAGTCGGCGGCTTTCATCAATTGGCCGTTCGCCGCGACAGTGAACGCCTGGTGCTTGCCGTAAAGTGTGCCGACCGGGAGGTTCACGTTGCCCTTGGCCACGGCGTTCTGCACCTCGTCAATTCCAATTCCGCGCGCGGCCATTTTGTCCGGGTCCAACTCGACGCGCACGGCATACTGCTGCGTGCCGAAGACGGAGACTTGCGCCACACCGTTAACCATCGAGATGCGCTGGGCCATGAGCGTCTCGCCATAATCATCCACCGTGGAAAGGGGCAGGGTGGGGGACGTGAGCGCAAGGTAAAGGACTGGCTGGTCGGCGGGGTTGACCTTGTTAAAGAACGGCGGGGTTGGCATGTTCGGCGGCAACTGCCTGGCCGCCTTGGCAATTGCCGCCTGCACGTCCTGCGCCGCGCCGTCGATGTTCCGCTCCAGCGCGAACTGGATCGTGATCTGGCTCACGCCCTGCGCGCTGATCGAGTTCATCGAATCAATGCCCGCGATGGTCGAGAATTGTCGCTCGAGTGGGGTCGCCACGGACGACGCCATCGTCTCGGGACTGGCTCCGGGCAGGTTGGCCGTGACCAAAATGGTCGGATAATCGACGTTCGGCAGGTCGCTGACCGGCAAATTGCGGTAACTGAGAATTCCGAACAACAGAATGCCCGCCATGACCAGCGTGGTCATGACCGGCCGGCGGATGAACAGCTCGGGAACGCTCATTGCGAACCGCCCCCGATCTTGGTGTTCGGTTCCTCGTTCACGGGCGGCTTGGCGTTGATTTTCGCGCCGGGAACAAGGCGCAACTGGCCGTCGATCACGACGGTTTCTCCAGCCTTGATGCCGCTCTTGATCACCGTCTCGCCTTTTTCCATCAATCCCAACGTAACCGGGCGAAGCTCGACCGATTGATCATCCTTCACCACAAAAATGAACTCGCCCTTCTGGCCGGTCTGGATTGCCTGGGACGGCACAACCACGGCCCGCGCCTGCTCGGAGAGTTGCAGGGATGCCTCGACGAACTGGCCGGGCCACAGCGCGTCATCCGTGTTGTCGAACGTTGCCTTGAGCTGGATCAGGCCCGTGGTGGGATCGACGGTGTTGTCAATGAAGCTCAACACACCCGCGGGCCTCGGTTTATCGAGGTTCACGTAATTGACCGAGACCATCAGCTTGGTCTCGCGCATTCGCTTGCGGATTTCGGGCAGGGACTGCTCGGGCACGCCAAAGGAAACGTAAATGGGATGGACCTGGGTGATGGTCAGCATCTGGTCGTCCGGCGCCTTGATGATATTGCCCTCGTGGGCGAGCAGATTGCCGGTCCGGCCGTTGATCGGGGAGCGAATTTCCGTGAATTCGAGGTTCAGCGTGGCGTTCGAGACGCCCGCCTGGTCCGCCATCACCGTGCCTTGCAACGCCTTGAACATCGCCTCGGCCTTCTCATACTCGTCGCGCGACACGAGGTTGGCCTCCAGCAACTTTTGCTCGCGGGCGTGCTCCACCCGGGCGTTCTCCAGTTGCGCGGTGTCGCGGGCGAGGTTGGCCTTGGCGGCCTCAAGCATTCCCGCGAACGGCCGGCGGTCGATGGAGAAAAGCAGGTCGCCCTTCTTAACCTCCTGACCCTCTTGAAAATGGATTTTGACGAGTTGCCCAGTGACTTGCGAGCGGATCGTGACGGTCGAGTAAGCCTGCACGTTGCCGATGGCGTGAATCTGCACCGGCATGTCCTTCTCGACCGCTTTGGCAACCACGGCTGGCACCGGCGCTCCAGCCGCCTTCGCGGCAGGAGCTTTCTTCTCGGAACAGCCGCTGGCAAGTAGTGTGACGAGCAGGACGCGGGCGGCGTGACGTGGCCAAAGGAAAACAGACCGCGTTTTCAAGTTTTTTTACCTCCAGGTTTTGAGCGAACCAGAGCGGCGAACTGGCTCAGGAATCGGGTCCAGTCGCGCTGGAATTTCGTGTCGGTCACCGACTGGCTGGTGCAGAGCCGGGTCAGTTGCGGGAAGGCGAGGGGGAACCAGATAAGGGCGCAAATGG
>CAZMLP010000535.1:0-2496 GCA_964566745.1 uncultured Verrucomicrobiota bacterium
GGGGTGGTCAAGGTTTTTTTGAAGGGGGTGCTGTTCTTGCGGTTGGGCTGGGCGTCGGGCGCTATGCGGGGGCGGGTTTGGCGCGGCCCCGGCTGGAAAGGCGGCTCGAAACCTGGCCGCCAGCCTTAATGAGCGGCAGGATCGAACCACGCCCTAGAAATTAAACTTCAGGCTCGCGGTGAACATCCGCTCGCGGGGCAGCTCGTTGTAAAGATTGAGCGGGTCCAATTGGTAGTTGCGATCGGTCAGGTTCACCACGCCCACGCGAACTTCCGCCACGCGGCGCGGAAAGCGATAGCCCACGTAGAAGTTGTGCTGCCAAAAATCGTCGCCTGGCTCGTTCGCGATGCCTCGATTATCCTGGTTGATCCAAAGCGAGTCGAACTGGGTGAAGAATCCGCAAGGCAGTTGCCAGATCGCGTAAAGCCTCAACTCGTTCAGCACCGGACTGGCGTTTTGACTCGCACCAGACACGGTCGGCACTCCGCCGGGAATATTCGGGAACCGGCTGTTGAGAATCGCCTCGCTCAACCGGTAGCGCGCCCCAAAGGCCCACTCTTTTCCCGCCAACTGGTTGACGTTCACGATGAGCGAGCGTTCCTCGTAATCGATGACTTGCGGTGTCGTGCCGGCCGCAAAGGGCGACAAAAACTTCGAATTGTAAATGCCCAAGGCGCGATCCGCCTCGGATTTTAATATCTCCCCGTCAACGCTGACGTAGGTTCCTGTCTTGAAGCGCTGGTCGAAACCGACGTCATAAGTCTCGAACTCGCTCCCCGCCGTTAGTCCGCCCGCGAACGGAACCGATTCCGCCACCAAACTGCGATACGCCTGGTTGAAACCGGCGATCTGGCTCGGCTCCAGCCGCAGGCTGTTGTCGAAGAAGACGCCGCCGAGCGAGCGGGAAAACGCGAACCGCAAATAGCCGTTGGTCCAGGTGTTGAAGATGAAACCGGCTTTGGGGGATATGTGGCTCTTGCTCTCGAGTTTGCCCGTGATTGGGGTCACATCAATGTTCACGGGGTAGTGCAAGTTGTCATAGCTCAGGCCCGCGATGAGTTGCAGGCGGTCCAGCACTTGCCACAAGTCGTACGCGTAAAGGCTCTCGCGGTCGAGCCAGGTGACCTTGTCCGGAGAAGGGTAAGCGGCCGGCAGGTTGACCGCGGTGAAAGAATCACTGGTTTGGAAGCGTCCTCCCGCGATCACGGTGTGGCGTCCCAATTGCAGCATCTGCTGCAACTCGGCGGTGTAACCGGTCAGTTCAGAGCGTTGCAGATAAGGCGTGCCCGGAGTGATGGCCTTGAAGGAGCTGATTTGACCCGCCCCGTTCAAATTCGCCTGGAGGAATGTGGGGTTGGAGTCGGTGGCGATAAACGTGTCATCAATCCGGCCCAGCAACACCAAGGTCCGGTTGCCCGGCGCCCACTCGTGCTGATAACCAAGATACAGCGTTGGCTCCTGGTTCTCCGAGGTCCGCACCGAGGTGCTGGCGTTCGCCTGGTTGAAATACTGCAACAGGTCGCCCCCATCGAAGTCGTAATAAACCGTCTGCAACAGGATGCTGTCCTGCGGCGTCAACTGGAACTTGAACTTGCCGTTGAACGTGAGCGACGTGAAATCCTCGTTCTGGCGGAAGCCGTTCTCGGAGCGATAGGAGACGTCCAGCGCGTAGCCGAAATCCTTGTAATTGCCGTATTGGGACGACTCACTGATCCACGCGCCGCTGCTGAAATACTCCGTGCGCGAACTCAGGCCAACGCCATCGCCATCAAACAGCCTGGAGTACTCGTGTTGAGAGACATTCTGCGATAGCGACCCCGCCCCGACCGGGGAAAGCAGATTCGCGAGCAGCAACTCGCTGAACCACGCGGTGTCATAGCGCAAATTCACCTGGCGGGGATCGCGCAACGCGTCGTAGCTGTTCGCCAGAAATTGGTGGGCCGAGTAGTTGGCGTAATCAAGATTCACCGCCCGTGACGCCTCGCGCACGCTCACATCAGTCATGCCCGCGTCTTGATACATCTTCGCAAGATTCGCGCTGCGGACGGCCTGGTCCTGGTCTAGCAACATGCGCGAACGGAACAGCCCGCGGTTGTTGTTGAGCGCCTTGGACTGCTCCAAGTCGCCAATCGCCTCGTTGATCCGGTTCTGCTGCTGGTCCAGCAACGCGGAATACAGCCACGCGGTCGGATCGTTCGGGTCAAGCTTCTTCGCCAGCTCGAGTTCCTTGCGCGCGCGAACCTGGTCCTTGGAGTTGCTGAACGCCTTGCCGAGGTAGCTGCGCAGCACGGAGCGGTTTGGCTCCAGCGTCGCGGCCACTTGCAGGTCCTGACGACCGCCATTGGCGTCACCCTGGCGGATTTTGATCAGCCCGCGTCCGAGCCACGCGTTCCCGAGGGCGCCGTCGATGGCAATGGCGTCATCGAATGCCGCGCGCGCGGCGGCGGTGTGATCCCCGGCCGCGAGGAGGAATCCGCGCAACGCAAGTGCGTCCGG
>CAZMLP010000536.1:0-4199 GCA_964566745.1 uncultured Verrucomicrobiota bacterium
GCGCCGCAGAAAATCAACAGGCCGGCAACGCCGCTCAAGGCGCCGAGCGCCCCTGGATTCGCGCGAATTTTTTGCTCCAACACGGAGATGTCGAGGCTGCTCAACGCGGACCAAATCACGAGGATGCCGAGGATGAATCCGAAGTCGCCTAGGCGATTGCAAAGAAACGCCTTTTTGCAGGCGTCCGCCGCCGAGGCCTTCTGGTGCCAGAAACCGATCAGGAGATAACTCGAAACACCCACCAGCTCCCAGAAAATAAACATCTGGAGCAGGTTGCTCGAAAGCACAATGCCTAGCATCGAGAAGGTGAACAGGCTCAAGCTCGCGAAATAACGCGAATAACTTGGGTCGTCCTTCATGTAGCCCGAGGAGTAAATATGGATGAGCGAGCCGACGCCGGTCACAATCAGCAACATGGGCAGGCTCAAGGCATCCAGCCGCAAACCAAGCTTCACGTTGAACGAGCCAACTGTGAGCCAGTTCACCGCGACTTCGAGAACCTCCTTCGATTTCGGCAGGAGAATGAAGAGGCCGACGCTCGCCGCGAAGGAGATCAACACCGCCGTGATCGAGATGCGCGCGCTTAGGGTCGGAAGCTTGAGCGTGAACAGCGAGATCGCCACCGCCGAGACCAGCGGGGCCAGCAGAATCAGCCAGGCGAATTGTTCCGGGTTAGACATCGTGCAAAAGACTAAAGTTTCAGCGAGGCCAGATCCTCGACGTGGGCCGTCTGGCGCTTGCGGTAAAGCGCGACAATCAATGCCAGCCCCACGCCCACCTCGGCCGCGGCCACGGTGATGATGAAAAACACCATGAGCTGGCCGTTCAGGTTGTTGTTGAACCGGGAGAACGCGACGAGCGCGAGATTCGCCGCGTTCAGCATCAATTCCAGCGAGAGGTAGATGATGAACAGGTTCCGGCGCGCCACCACGCCAAACAAACCCAGGCAAAAGAGCAGCGTGCTGACGATCAGGTAATGTTTGAGTCCCACCGGGCTCATCGGAGGTCCTTTTTGCTAAGGAGAATGACGCCGACCACCGCCACGAGCAGCAGGATCGACATGATCTCAAACGGCAACAGGAAGTCGGTAAACAAAAGCTTGCCGAGCGGCTGGGTGCCTCCCTCGATAGTCGGCGCGGCAGACGCGGCGCCGAGCGTCGAGGTCACAATGGCCTTGCCCAGGGTGGCCGCCACCGCCAGCACACACCCGCCGCCGGCCACCAGCCCGAACGCCTTGATCTTGCGCCGTTGCTCTTCCTTCAAATCGAGCAACATGATGACAAACAGAAAGAGCACCATCACCGCGCCCGCATAGACCAGCACTTGCACCGCCGCGAGGAAGAACGCGTGCAACAACACGAACAGCCCCGCCATCGAGATAATGGCAAGCACCAGGAACATCGCGCTGGTGACCGGGTTGCGGGTGAAAGGGTTCGCGACCACGAGGAAGCCGCACAGTAGCGTCAACGCCGCGAACACGTAAAACATCAGATCATTGAAACCAGCCAGGTCCATGTATTCGGTCCGTTAAAGTTTGCGGGCTAGTTTTTCGCGACGGGAAACGCCTCCTGCCCGGCGGCCTCCTCGGCCTTGTGTTTCCATTTCCAAATCTGGTCGCGATGCACGCCGCCCAAGGAAAGAAGCTTTTCCTTGTTGTAAATCATCTCCTGCCGGCTTTGGCCGGTGAGCGAGTAATCCTGCATCAAGAAGATCGCCTCCTCCGGGCAAACCTCCTGGCAAAAGCCGCAGAAGATGCAGCGGAGCATGTTGATCTCGAATTCGCGCGGCCGCTTCTCGACATTGCCGGTCGAGGGATCGACCGCCGGCCCCGGCGGCGTGATTTTGATCGCCTTCGGCGGGCAGACGAACTCGCAAAGCTGGCAGGAGACACATTTGGTCCGGCCCTCCGGGTCCTTCACCAAGTAGGGCGCTCCGCGATAACCCTCGGGCATCTTCCACTTCTGCTCGGGGTACTCCATGGTCACCCCTTTGCCCTTGAACACCGTGGCGTTAAAATGCTTCAGCGTGACCTTGAACCCCCCGTAAATGGCGGGGAGATAAAGCCGCTCCCAGAACGTGAGAGGTTTGCGGTCAACAATCATATTCGCGGGCCGTTTGGTGTTTCACACGCGGCATCAAAGTCATTTGGCGTTCAACAGGAACAACACAACTGCGGTCAGCACGATGTTGGCGAGCGACACCGGAATGAAACGCCGCCAGCCAAGGTCCATCAACTGGTCGTAACGGAAGCGCGGAAGCATCCAGCGCACCCAGATGAACACCAGCATCAGTCCGCACATTTTGGCCAGGAACCAGACGATGTGGCTGATTCCCGCGCCGAGCGTCGTGGCCGGCTCGCTGCCCAACGGCGAGGCCCAGCCGCCCAAAAACAGTGTCACCATCATGGCCGAGGAAGCGACCATGTTGGCGTACTCGCCGAGGAAGAACAGCGCGAATTTCATCGAGCTGTACTCGGTGTGGTAACCGCCCACCAGCTCGGTTTCCGACTCGGGCAAATCGAACGGCAGACGGTTGGTCTCCGCGAAGGCGGCGACGATGAAAACGAAGAATGCCAGGGGTTGTTTCCAAATGATCCAGCTGAAAATGCCGCCCTTTTGGTATTCCACCACCTTGCCGAGGTTAAGGTCGCCCACCAGCATGAAAACCGCGATGACCGAAAGGCCCATCGCGATCTCATACGAGATCATTTGCGCGCTGGAGCGAATGCCGCCGAGAAAGGGATACTTCGAGTTGCTCGCGTAACCAGCGAGGACGATTCCGTAAACTCCAAGCGACACGATGCCAAACGTGTAAAGAATGCCAACGTTCAGGTCCGCGATCACCATCTTTTGATGGCCGATTTGCGAGCCAAACGGAATCACCGCCACGGTCAACAGCGCGGGAATCACCGTGATGGCCGGGGCGATCCAAAAATACGCTTTGCGGACGTAGGCCGGGGTAAAGTCCTCCTTCAGGATGAACTTCAAGCCGTCGGCCATCGGCTGGAAAAGGCCGAGCCGGATGAGAAACGGGCCGAGCACGGGAATCGCCGCGATGAAGGGGGGCGCGGTGCGGTTCGGGCCGACGCGGTCTTGAATGAATGCGCTGACCTTCCGCTCGACGAGCACCGAGTAAGCGACGAACGTCATCACCACGCCGAACACAACCAGGATCTTGATCCCGCTGAACAGCACGAACTGCTGCGGTCCCGACATTCCCTCCACCGTGTCAATCGGATGGAGAAGAGCGTGAGTTAGTGTATGGATAAGATCCATGTTCGCTTGAAAGTTAAATCTGCACCGTCACGCCGGTGTCGCCAATCTTGGCCCATTCGAGGCCCTCGAATGCCTTCACCTCGCGCGCCATCTGGTTGAACAGGCCCTCGATGCTGGTGAATCCGTTTTGGCCGGTCACTTGATGCACCAACTCGTGGAGGAATTCCCACTCGGGCCGCGCGTCGCCCGGAGCCTCCAGGCCCTTTATGAATTTTTGCAGCCGGCCCTTCACGTTGACAAACGTGCCTCGCTTCTCCGCGTGCGCGCAGCCGGGCAGGAGATAGTGGGCGCGCTTGGTGGTCTCGTTCGGCAAAATGTCGCTGACGACCAGCAAGTCGAGCTTGCCGAGCAAATCACCCGGAATACCGTGTTTGGTCACATCCTCGCCAAACACAATCAGGTTTTTGATCGAACCGTTGCGAATACCGTCCGCAATCCTGGTCAAATTTGCGCCCAATTCCCCTGGAGCGATGCCGGTGAGGCGGGCGCCGTTGGAATTTGGGCTTTTGTCGGCGCTGACCAGCAATTTGTCCGCCTCCCCTTTTCGAGGAACCGAGTCGGTCATTGCGCCAGCTTTCGCGCCCAGCTTGGCGAGCAGATAAAGCTCCTCGGTGCTCTGCCGCGCGCTGGCCACGATGGCCACGCTTCCATTGGCGGCCTTGGCGAGCTTGCCGGAGATTTCCTTGAGCGCGGCGGTCCAAGTGGTCTTCTGTCCCTTGACCAGCACCTCGGACAGACGATCCGCGCGGCCAATCCACTTGTAATTCAAACGGCCCGCGTCACACATCCAGCAGGCGTTGACCGCGTCATTGTCACGCGGCTCGTACCGGTGGATGACGTTCTCGCGCGAGCCGATGGTGATGTTGCAACCGGTGCCGCAACTGGTGCAAAGGCTTTTGGTCTCCTTGAGGAACCAGACGCGCA
>CAZMLP010000537.1:0-5752 GCA_964566745.1 uncultured Verrucomicrobiota bacterium
TATCCCCGGCGCTGTGGCGGGCTGAATCCGCTCACCATGTGGCGGCAGTACCGGCTGCAAGCCCGGCGACTGAAAAACCTCTCTGGCAACACCGCGATCCTCACGCACTCGGAGCGCATGGCGGACGAGTATCGCCGCCACGGTTTCGCGGCCAAGGTTCGCAAGATCGCCTTTCCCGTCGAGCCGCCAAGGGAACCGGCTCCCGGGCCGCGCCCGAAAAATCTCCGCGAGCCGTGGAAATTGCTTTTCCTCGGGCGCGCGCAGAATATTAAAGGCGGCGCGGAGTTGATTAATTCCCTCCCTGTGGTTCTCGCGACCTTGAATCATCCGCTTGATCTCACAATCGCGGGAGAGGGCGAGGACCGCGCCGCGTGGGAATCGCTCGCCCGGCGGGTGACCGCGCAGCACCCCCGCATTCGCGTGACCTTTCCCGGCTGGGTCGACGCGACGCAACGCGACTCATTATTCCGTGAGCATGACCTGCTGGTGGTGCCAAGCCTCTGGCCCGAACCTTTTGGCATGGTCGGCGTCGAGGCAGGTCACCACGGCGTGCCGGCGGCGGCGTTTCGGGTCGGGGGCATCCCAGAGTGGTTGCGCGACGGCGTGAACGGCCATCTCGCGCCCGGTGACCCGCCCACTTCCATCGGGCTGGCGCGCGCCATTGAGCGCTGCCTCGCCTCGCCCGTCGCGCATCTGCAACTGCGCCAGGGAGCGCTCGCCGCCACGAAACGTTTCTCCATGGAGGCGCATCTCGGCGATCTGCTGCCGCTTCTGGAGCAGGCCGCCCAAACTTGACGCGCATGGACGAGCTCATCCAGCAGGGCCATTACGCGCGCAAGCAAATCGGCTGCGACTCCAGCCTCATCGCGTGGAGCCACCGGCGGCGCTTCCTCGCCGGCGTTCGTCTTGCTAGCGCGCTCGCCGGCAAACGGGTGCTGGATTACGGCTGCGGGGATGGAACTTTTCTCGCCATGTTAATGGACTCGCCCGCGCCGCCGCGCGCCGCGACCGGCGCGGAAATCGATGTCCGGCTCGTCGAGCAAACTCGCGCGCGGTTCGCAAAGGTTACCAGCCTGAGCTTTGTTCATAATGACGAGTTGGAGCGCCCCGAACAAACCAATGCGTATGACGGCTTGGTATGCAAGGAAGTGCTGGAGCACGTCGTAGATCGCGAGCGGGTGCTGGCGTTGTTCACGCGGTTGCTGGCGCCGGGTGGAATTCTTATCGTTAGCGTGCCAGTCGAAACCGGCCTGCCGCTGCTGGTAAAGCAAACGATGCGCCGGATCGCGGGCTGGCGCGGGCTGGGTGATTATCCCGGCACATCCCCTTATACTTTCGGCGAACTGGCCGCGAGCGTCTTTGCCGGTTCACGGCAGCATATCCTCCGCCCATTGCACCGGCAGCCAGACGGTTTCGAGTCGCACGACCACAAAGGCTTCAACTGGATGCTTCTGCGCGAGCAGATTCGCGCGCGGTTCGAGTTGTTTCAAACCTCCTCCTCGCCTGTCACGTGGCTGCCGCCACACCTCGGCAGCCAGGCGTGGTTCATCGCCCGCAAGCGCGCATGACCGCCACCGCTTCATCCCGGCCTTGGCACTGGCAGCGCTGGCATTTTATAGTTTTGCTGCTGGGCGTCGCGGTGCGGGTTGGCTATGCCCTCTCGGTGAACCGTGAAGACGCCTTCGCGGTCTGGGACGGCCGGGAATATTACTCCTTCGCCAAAAACCTCCTCGCCTTCCAGGGCGACGACTATCCCCGCTTCTTCAATTTCTATCGCGCGCCGGGTTACCCGCTTTTCCTCATTCCGTTTGTCGCGATTGACCCGGCGCATCTCTGGCCCATCCAATTATTCCAGGCGTTTCTCGGCGCGTTGCTACCCTGTCTTTTGGGGGCCATCGCCGCCCGCTGGGCCGGCCAGCGCGCGGGCGATTGGGCCTTTGCGCTGGCGATGTTTCATCCGTTTCTGATTTTTTATTGCGGCTTCCTTTTCACCGAGACGCTCTTCATGGCGCTGCTCTGGCTGGGCATTCTCTGCTTCCAGCGCCTTCAGAAAGCCAAATCGGCGGGCACCGATGCTCCCGCTGATACTGATCTATGGCGCTGGACGAGCCGGGGCGGGGTTGTGTTCGGCCTCGCCTGCCTCGTGCGCCCCGCCCTGCAACCGTTCCTTGTGGTGGCCGTGTTTTGGCTCGGCCTCCAAATCCTTCGGGGGCGCGATTTCCGAATAGCGGTTTCGGCGGCGACGGGCTTCACGGTCATCGTCAGCTCGATTCTGTTGCCGTGGCAACTGGGCAACCTTTGGGCGCACGGGGAATTTTCCCTCGGGCCATTCTACGGCAAGGCGGTTTATCTCCAGAGCAATTCGCGCGAATTCGTGGACATGTACGAGGCCAAAACCAAGGACGAGTATTACGCGATCTTCAGCCGGTCCGCCGACTCCCTTTCGATCAAAAAAGGCATGTCCCCCGCCCAATGGATGGACGAGGCACGCGCGTTCCGGCGCGATCATCGCGACCTTTGGTGGCGCTTGCAGTATTACAAAATCATCCATTTTTGGCGGCCGTGGCTGAACCCCCTGATCTTCTCGCGCGCCCATGTCCTTCTCTCCGGGCTGGTCACGGTCCCGCTGTTTCTCGGCGCGGGCCTTGAACTCTGGCATCGCCGCCGCGCGTGGGATTCCTTCCTCTCGTTACTGGTCTCCCTGGTGGCGGTGGGCTTTGCGATCGGCGGCCTGCTGTTCGTGGCCTCGGTGCGCTACCGGATTCCCTTGGTCGATGTCACCTTCCTCGTCCTCACGGCCGCGTGGCTGGGCCGCCAATCATGGCTCGTCTGGCCGCGGGAGAAATCCGCATGAGCGCGCCCGTTAAAGTCGTGTGGGTCTCATGCGTTGGCGAGAAGGGCGGCGCCGAGGTTTACATGCTGAACCTCTTTCGCCGTTTGGATCGCGACCAATTCATTCCTCTGGTCGCGCAATTGCGGCCTGGACCGCTGAATGACGAGCTGGCTCAAATGGGCGTGAAGACTTTTGTGTTGCCGCGCCACCGGATGCGGGAGGTTCCCGCCGTGCTGCGCACTATCTTGGAGCTGCGGCGGATCATTCGTCGCGAGGGAATCGGCCTGGTCCATGGGAACGGGTTTCGCGCTCATGTTTATGCGGGAATCGCGGCATGGCTGGCGCGCGTTCCATGCGCGTGGCTGGTGCATACGGTGGAGCAACCGTCCTGGTTCACCTCGCTCATGCCGCGCATTCCGGTGGCGCGCGTGGTGGCAAACTGCGAGCGAACCGCCCGCTACTTTGTTGCCCGCGGCCTGCCGGTGACGCTACTTCACCCCAGCGTCGATCCCGATCATCTCCAGCGCCAAACCTCCCGCGAAGTCCTCGCGAAGCACCACGGCATTCCCGTCTCGGCGCGCTGGATTTGCCTCGGCGCGCGGCTTCAACGTTACAAGGGGCACGAATTCTTTCTCCGGTCACTCGCGGCGCTGCCGCCGGAATTTGGCGACACGCATGGGATCATCATGGGGGGAACCCTCTTCGGCATGGAGGAAAGCTATCCGGCCGAATTGAAAGCTCTGGCCGCGTCACTGGGCATCGCGCATCGAGTCCACTTTACCGGCTTCATCCCCGACGAGGATCTTCACGGGTTGCTCGCGGCGGGTGAGCTGCTCGTTCATCCCGCGCTCGACGAGGACTTCGGCCTGATTGTCGCCGAGGCGCAGGCGCTCGGCCGCCCGGTGGTTGCCTTTGCCAGCGTCGGTCCGGCCGCGATCATCGACGACGGGGCAACCGGCCGGCTTGTTCCCATTGGCGACCAGGCAAGGCTCACCGCCGGCATCAGGGAGGTGCTTGGCCAACCGGAATTAGGCGCGGGCTGGGGCGCCGCCGCGCGGGTTCGGGCGCGCGAGTTGTTCTCCGCCACGACCGCCGCCGCGCAGCTCGAGGAAATCTATCGCGGGTGCCTGCCACACCCCGTCACTTTGACTTCCCGTGCCGGGAATGGTACCTGATGAGCGTGCAACCAGTCCCGCCCTCAACTTTCGCGAGCCGCTCCCCGGCCTTCGGCCAACGGAAGGCCGCCTGTCCATGAAGTCTTCTCGCGAGCAAAGCCTTCCCGCGCACGGCGACGCGAATGCCTCGCTCAAGCAAAAATTCCTCGCGATCCTCCAGTCGGACCCGCTGGTGAACGGCCTGGTCGCGTTGGGCGTCACGGTCGGTTTTGTTCACGGATGGCTGAAGATCACGGTGCCAAACCCGGCCATGACCTTCGTGTTCGACGCGATCCTCAGCGTCGCGCTTGCGCTCGTCTTTTTCCGGCAGCCGCGCGGCACGCCGTTCATTCCCGCCGGGCCCATCGGCGCCGCGTTAAAGACGTTCTACGGCATCTGCGCCCTCTACCTGTTGCTACCGCTGCCGGACACGCCGCCGTTTGTCATATCGCTGGCGGCCTTGCGCGGCTGGTGCTTTGCCACACTCATGTTTTCCCTCGGCTACCGCCTCACGCGAAGCATCGCGCAAGTGAAGGGCTACTACTACGTGCTCATGTTGCTGGGAATTTTGACCGCCATCTACGGCTTTCGCCAGACTCCGCAGGAAATCTTAAAGCGCATGCAGGAGGACGAGTTTTACGCCGAGCGCTACAAATACACCTTCTATGCCGGGAGCAAGGGCGCGCAATTGCGGGTCTTCTCCACATTTGTCAGCTCCGGCGCCTTCGGCGCGACCATGGCCTACGTGGCGGTCATTTGCGTGGCGATGGCGACCGACTCCAAGATCAAAAAGCAGGAGCTCTGGACGTTGCTCGCCGTGCTTTGCACCCTGTTGTATGCGATGATCCTGAGCGCCTCGCGGACCGCCTTGGTGAGCCTCCTGGCGGGAATTCTGGTGGTCGCGTGGCGGCGTCGCAATTTGCAAAATCTGGTGGCGGTGCCGGCGATCGTTGTGGTTGTGATGGCTGTCGGCGCGAGTTTGACGGGCGGCCAGCTCGGCGAGCGTTATCGCAGTCTCCTCAGTTGGGATCAAGTGATCGGCCGGCAATCCATTGCCGTGAGCGTGGGTTGGGATTTCATGAAAAACAATCTTCTTGGCGGCGGGCTGGGGCGCGGCGCCTACAGCGTTCCCTCCTTCCTCTCCAGCATGTTCTCGTACAACAAATATGTGTTCTGCGACGGCGACTTGGGCCGGCTCATGATCGAAATGGGTATTCTCGGACTCCTGTTTTTCGGCCGGATCATTTACGTGACATTGCGGGAAATCGCGAATCGTCTGGAGACTTTGCGGAATACCGCGGCCGAGAGCGCGGCGCTCGCCAGCGCGGCGTGCGTGGTGATGGCCATCATCTCGTTTCCCAGCGGCTCGCCCTTCCTCGGCATTCCCATGGGCGCGATGGTCTGGTTCTTCCTTGGCACCTTTATGAAGCTGGCTGACGAGCAGCAAGGCGGACGACTCGGCAACGACCGTTCGCGCGGCCCCGCGCCGCGATTGCCCGCCGGCAAACGCTTCCGTTACTTGCGCGAAACCGCTGGCTGACCATGAGAATCGCCCTGGTCGTGCATGATTTTGACGCTGGGTTCGGGCAGGGCCGTTATGCCGTCGAGCTGGCGCGACGGATCGCTCCGCTCCATGACGTCCATATCGTGGCCAACACGTTCGGCGCGCCCCTCGCCCCGCGGCTGACGTACCGGCACGTGCCCGCCTGGCGGCGCGCGGCGATTGGCACCGTGCTGACTTTTGCCATCTCGGCGAGTCGCGTCC
>CAZMLP010000538.1:0-4874 GCA_964566745.1 uncultured Verrucomicrobiota bacterium
ACAAATTTGCCCCACATCTCGTGGCCGTTTGGTGCCTTGAGACAATAATGGAAGATCCCGCCCGGCTTGAGATCGAGCGTGCAATGCCCCCAGGAGAATCCTTTCGGTCCCCACCAGTGCTTCAAGCTTTCGGGATCGGTCCAGGCCTTCCAGACCAGTTCTCGCGGCGCGTCCAGTTCGCGTGTGATGACCAGCCCGCCCTGCGCGCTGGAGAGCTGCTCGCCGAAACGTTCGAGCGTTTGCTGGCCGCCCTCGATGGCGCCGTACTCCTTGGCGGCGTAATCGCGTTGCTCGGCCGACGGGAAAATGCCCCGCATCGTGACCCGCGTTTTATTCCCCTCTTCGGTGAAAGTGACAACGGACTGAAAACAGACCGGTTCATGCTCCACCTCCCCGCTGTGGTGATATTCAATGCGCGCGGGTTTCTCCAAAACGTCAAAAACGATCTTGTTGGGATAATCACGTCCGTCCGGACCGTGCATTATGAACCGCCATACGCCACCGGGCCGGATGTCAATCTCGTGAAAAGTATTGGTGAAACCACGAGGCCCCCACCAATTCGCCAAATGTTTGGGATCGGTCCACACCTCCCAGACAAGGTCGCGCGGCGCGTCAAACACGCGAGTGGTAACGATCTCCCGGTCGGCAGTCTCCGCTGCCGGGTTATTTTGATTTTTGGTCATGTTTCGCATCCTTTTTTTGCAATTCCTTAAGATATTCGTCGAGCCGGTCGAAACTCTCCTCCCAGAAGCGCCGGTATTCGCCCACCCAATCCGCCACCTCCTTCAGCGGATTGGCCTTGAGACGGCAGGGCCGCCACTGTGCCGCCCGGGTTCGGGTGATCAGCTTCGCGCGCTCCAGCACTTTCAGATGTTTGGAAATCGCGGGGAGGCTCATGGCAAACGGCCGGGCCAGCTCCTTGACCGACATCTCCCCTTCCGATAGCCGGGCGAGGATGGCCCGGCGGGTCGGGTCGGCAAGGGCCGAGAACGTGGCGCTGAGAGGATCGGACGACATTTTATTAAACTTAAAGGTTAAATAACTATTTGGTTAAATACACTTCCCGAAAATGCCCTGTCAAGCCCGCGATGAAAAACGTTCTCTTCGCGGTGAAGGGCTGGAAATGACTCCCGGCAGTGAACTTACTTCGCGCGCTCGTTCCTCTCCCAAATGGCGAAGGTGTTGTTCTCCGTGTCCTGGCAGATGACGAAATAGCCCATGCCGGGCACAGCGGTTTTGGGAACGCAAACCTTGCCGCCCAGCTTCTCCACCTTGGTGGCGTAACGGGTCACCGACGGCACCAGCACGTATTGGGTGATTTGCTGCTGGGGGTGCATCCGCTTCATCAGGCCACCGTCCGGTGAGGCATCGTTCCCGCCGGTGTCGATATGCCAGTAATCCTTGATGGCGGCGGGCATCGGGTTGATCTTCCATCCGAAGAGGCCGTTGTAGAACTTGCTGGCGCGCTCCGGCTCGTCGGCGGGAATCTCAAACCAGACGATGCTGGCGGGAGTGGCTTTCGCGGACTTTGCTTCTTTGCTCATAGGAATTGTCGTTTGTTGTGTTCGCTGCGTTCGAGAATAAGACGAACGGGAGAACACACTTTGGACAACCAGATGAGTCTTTTTGTTGTGACGTTCCGGTAACAGTCCACAACCGTTAATTCCCGAAATATGGCCCATTTTTTTGGAAAGCCCCAAAAAACCCTCACTCAATGTCTCGCTTTCCAGCGCCCCCTTCCAACCGACAAAATTTGCGAGATTTTGGCCGCCCGGGAAAGAGCTTTCTTCTTCGGGCATCACTTGCGCCGCCCGCGACAACTGCTAATTTCGTATTTGGCCGTCAAAAGGCGGTCAACAACTAAACTAAGCGGAGAGAGCTTATGGCAAAAGAAAGAAAAAGCCGAATCGACGAACGCGACGCCAGAACAGGCGAATTCGTGAAAAAAGGAACCGCAGAGAAACGACCGGCTACAACTGTGAGGGAACACATCCCTTTACCCGGCCGGGGAACTGAGCGAAAGTAGCGTCCTGAAAAGCCTGCTCTGTGGCTGCACAGAGCGGGTATTCGAAGCCCAATGACCTCGTGAAGCATTCAGTAGTTCTCATTGACCGACGTACAAATGAGGTGGTTCCACCCAAAACGGATACTGCAGTCACCTTTGACGAAGAACTTTTCCGAATTCCTCCGCCTCTACAGGAAGTATGGAGGTATCTGGATGCCTCAAAGTTTTTTGATCTTCTCGAAACTCAGAGTCTCTATTTCCGTCGAAGCGATTGCCAGGCGGATGCCCTCGACGGTTGTTTGTCGGAGGCAAATCTTACCTCTCACAGCGACGAAATGCTTGCCCTTTACGAGGGATACGGCATTAGGCCCAGCCCGCTGGACCATTTCGGCCACAATGGATGTGTAAGACACCGATATTTCCTAAACTGCTGGCATATCAATGACGCCGAGCACCGTGATATGTGGCGTCTTTACGCAAAAAACGCGGACTCAGTTGCGATTGTCTCGCGTGTCTGGCGACTACATGTCCTCTGTGAATGGCACCCGATGACCTTGGGCATGGTGAGATATGAGTCGCAAAACGTGCGCCGGCCAGATTGGTTTTCGTGGGCACCCCTCCTCTTCAAAGATCTTCGATATAAGGTTGAAAGAGAACTTCGGCTCATTTTGCATGCGCCCGTTCACGAAGAAATCCACTTAGCTCGGGATGCGGGACGTAAGATTTGCATTCCTCCAGAATTCTTGGTCGAGGGGGTTGTTACACATCCTCATGCAAGCCCAAGTTTCAAACGACAGGTGAAACGGCTTGTCCAAAAACATCTTCCATCCGCCCGGATATCAACATCCCGTCTCAAACCCAATTTGTGGTAGATTCCAGCCCATCTTCTTTTGTTTCTCTGGGGTAAGAGAGGTTAGCGAAACCGCAATGCAACGAGAGCACGTTCACCTCGCTGCGGCCCAGAATCATTGCAGGCGTTGCGTAGAACTGCAGGCGTAAAGGCGATTTGGCGCTCCCCCAGCTCATTTTCTCGTGTTGAAACCGCCCATCAAGAACATGACTATGATGATGAGCAGCACCAGGCCGATTCCGCTTCCGCCATACACCGGTCCGCCCCAATAAAAACCGCCACCACCGAGCAAAATGAGCAGGATTACCAGAATAAGTAGCTGATTCATGAAATAGTTTGGTTGATAAGCCAGTTTCTTCTGAAGCACTCAATAGCTGCCGGCATACCACCTTCGCAAAAGCCCGCTAACCTGTCAGTTTGCGGGCAAAACCAGCCAGGGATTTGCCCGCAAACTGACAGTCCACTCCCGTAAGCGGGCCCGACATAGTTGCCGGACTCTTTTACAATGGAGTGCAACAAGGAGCCACGGCGCCATTTCGCACTGGAACTGGAGCGGGATATTGGAATGCCGGGCCAGACACCACGCGGGTGATTGTCGGAGTGCCGGGGGGCCAACCCGCCACGCTGGAGGTGAGGGCCTGGGACTCGTCAAAGGGAGCGACTTATGATGCCTGTGTGGCGGCCGGCGGTTGTTACGGGAAGAGCGACCCTTTCACCATCATTTTAGGCGGGGGCGGAATCCCCCCTTCGTTGCCGGCGGACATGCTTGGCTTCAAATCATTCACACCGTGCTTTCCGGAGCCAAGCCCGACAGCGTTGCTTTTAACGGGCGGGGCCTGGCTGTTTTGGTTTAAATCAAGGCCAAGGAGCCGGGAATGAAGCGAGCTCTCGTTTTCTTGCCGGGCATGACGGCGGCCTGCCTCGCACTCGGTCAAGGGACGGTCAATTTTAACAACCACACCACGGCGGTGAGCGTTCCCGTCTTTTCGGTGGGAGGATCCACGCCAGTAAGCGGGCCGGAGATGGTGGCCGCGCTGTTTTTCAACGGGGTACAGCAAGGCGCCCCGGCGCCATTTCGGACAGGCAATAAGGCGGGATACTGGGATCCCGGCGCCGATTCCACCCGGATCATCGAAGGGGTGCCCGGAGGCCAATCCGCCACGATAGAAGTAAGAGCTTGGGACTCATCAAGGGGTGCGACTTACGACGCCACGGTGGCGGCGGGTGGTGGCTACGGCAAGAGCGATCCGTTTACCGTCGTTTTGGGAGGAGCTGGCGATCCGCCAACGGTTCCAGCGGACATGATTGGCTTCAAGTCATTTGAGTGTGCCATGACCGTGCCGGAGCCGGCCACCTGCGCGATCTTCCTGGCGGGCGCGGCGGGAACGGCTGGCTGGCCACGACGCAAAAAGGCCGTACATGCGGCAGACTCAACGGCTTGTCCCAAAGGCTAATTTGGCCGCCGGGAAAGTGCTTGAGTTTCGGGCGGGGTTTTCGCAATTTCGCCCCGCTTTACAACGCATTTAACGCAACCTTTTTCCATTCCTGACCATGGGTATCGTCAATGTAAAACCGGCTGGCTCCTGCAAATATGACATGATCGCGCTCGGCGAGATCATGCTGCGCCTCGATCCCGGCGAGAGTCGCGTGCGCGTGGCGCGCGAGTTCAAGGTGTGGGAGGGGGGCGGCGAGTACAACGTGGCACGCGGTCTCCGTCGCTGCTTCGGCCTGAAGACCGCCGTGGCCACGGCCTTTGCCGACAACGACGTGGGCCGCCTGGTCGAGGATTTCATCCTCCAGGGTGGCGTGGACACCGAGTTCATCAAGTGGGTTCCATACGACGGCGTGGGCCGCACGGTCCGCAACGGCCTGAACTTCACCGAGCGCGGTTTCGGCATTCGCGGCGCGGTGGGCATCCCGGATCGTGGCAACACCGCCGCCAGCCAGCTCAAGCCGGGTGATTTCGATTGGGATCACATCTTCGGCAAGCTCGGCGTACGGTGGCTGCACACCGGCGGC
>CAZMLP010000539.1:0-6031 GCA_964566745.1 uncultured Verrucomicrobiota bacterium
CTTGAGTTGAAGACCGCTAATGTCGCTGGTGGCCTCGCCCCGGCGCTTCTTGAGATTGTCGATATTCCGGCTGAGCGGCCCCTTCTTGGAGCAATAAAGCATCGCCGTTTCCTCGGTCAGCATGCCCGCCTCATAACCGTTGTAACAGGCATGGTCGAAATGCCGCCACCCGAAGGTGTACGCCGCGTCGATAATCTCGTAGAAACTGCGCCCCTCGGCCTCGCCTTGGAGAATCGCGTCCTTCACCCGCAAATTGGCGCCCATGATTTCAAGCAGCGCGTAGCGACCTCCGCCAATTTTTGGCGCCAGGCGCTGGCAAACCACCCAGCGAATGGTGTCCGCGAGGCGGATGCGAATCTGCTCCTGCTCGGCGGTGTCAAACATGCCCAAAATACGGTTGATCGTCTGGCCGGCGTCAATCGTGTGCAGGGTGCTCATCACCAAGTGGCCGGTTTCCGCCGCGCTCAAGCCCAGTTCGACCGTTTCGCGGTCGCGCATCTCACCCACAAGGATGATCTTGGGCGCCTGGCGCAGCGCGGCGCGCAAGCCGCTGGAAAACTTGTCGAAATCGGTGCCCATCTCCCGCTGGTTGAAAGTCGCCTTCTTCTGCGGGTGAACGAACTCAACCGGGTCCTCAAGCGTGACCACATGAATCGATTTGCCCTCATTGATCTCGTTCAAGAGAGCCGCGAGTGTGGTCGATTTACCCGAGCCGGTGGCGCCGGTCACCAGGATCAAACCGGTTTTTTCCTTGGCCACCGAGTGAAAGATTTCGGGCAGCTTCAAATCGGCGAGAGTCGGGATCTTCGTGTTCAGCTTGCGAAGCACGATCGAATAATTGCCGCGCTGCGAGAAAATGTTGACGCGGAAGCGGGCCTTGCCGGTGAGGCTGTAAGAGGCGTCGCAAGAGCCGGTGCGCAACAGATCCTCGGTGAGGCGTCGAGAGCCCGCGATGATGTTCAGAGCGATGGCCTCGGTCTGGAACGGCGTCAGGGTGTTGACCGGCGGGTCAATTTGCACGGCGTTCAACTGGCCGGACAATTCCACCTGTAGCGGCTTGTCCACCGTGATATTCAAGTCCGACACGTCCTTGCCCGTGTCGAGCATGGTGCCGAGGACGTAATCGAGTTCGTTGCGACGCATAAGTTGTGCGATGAGATGATTTCCCCGGCCCGCGCGGGTTCAACCCGGCCGAGGATGGGTCAATCCTCGTCCTCCGGCGGATGCGGCAGGAACGAGCGGAATTTCTTTTTGTCGAGGCATTTGTCGTATGCCTCCTCGGGCGAGATGCGCTTCATCCGCAGGTGCTCCATAATCGCGTCATCCAAGGGCTGATTGCCCAGCTTCTTGCCGACTTGAATCATGCCGGGGATTTGGTGGGTCTTGGCCTCGCGAACCAGGTTCGCGATGGCTGTGGTAACCACCAAAATCTCCAGCGCCGCGACACGGCCCTTCTTGTCGATGCGCTTGAAAAGGTTTTGCGCCACGACGCCTTTGAGCGCCTCGGAGAGAGTCGCGCGGACCTTGTTTTGCTGGTCCGCTGGAAACACGTCAATGATACGATCAATGGTCTTGGCCGCGCTCTGCGTGTGCAGCGTGCCGAACACCAAGTGACCCGTGCTGGCCGCCGTCAACGCCAGTTCGATGGTTTCCAAGTCACGCATTTCGCCGACCAGAATGATGTCCGGGTCCTCGCGCAAGGCGCCTTTCAGCGCCGCGCTGAACGACTTCGTGTGCAGACCGACTTCGCGGTGGTTGATCAAGGCCGACTTGCTCTCGTGAACGAACTCGATCGGGTCCTCGACCGTCAGGATATGGTCCTTGCGGTTCTTGTTCGCGTAATCGACCATCGCCGCCAGGGTGGTCGATTTGCCCGAGCCGGTCGGGCCGGTGACCAGCACCAGCCCCTTGTGCAACATCGAGAACTTTTTCAAGACCGCCGGCAGCGGGGCGTCGAATTTCTCGAAATCCTCGAACGAGAGAACCTTGGAGGGAATCTGGCGGAACACGGCGGCAACACCGTATTTTTGATTGAAAAAGTTGGCACGAAAACGCGAGACGCTCGGAATCTCATAACCAAAATCGACGTCGCCCGTTTCCTCGTACACCTTGATCTTGTACTCGGGCGCGATCTCGTAGAGCATCGCCTTCAGGCTGTCATTCTCCAGCGGCGGATAATCCACACGGACCAGCTCGCCGTTAATGCGCAAAATCGGGGGATTGCCGGAGGAAAGGTGGAGGTCCGAGGCCTTTTGCTCGAACATCAGGTTGAAGAAGGCGTCGATCTTGGCCATAAGTGTTGGACGATATGTCGGCGCTCTCTCTAGCGAAAAACTGAACCGCCTGCAAGCTCTTGAATGCGCTGATGGAAATAATCGCCCGCGAGGCGAAGGCGAACGGGGCGGTGACCTTTGCCCGGTTCATGGAGCTGGCGCTGTATCATCCTGAGCACGGCTACTATGAGCGAGGCCCCGGCCAGGTGGGGAAGCAGGGGGACTTTTACACGAGCGTCAGCGTGGGGCCGTTATTTGGCGAACTGCTGGCGTTTCAATTTGCGCAATGGCTCGCGCAAATCAGCGACAATGTCCCAAGAAATGAAAAACTTCGCATTGTGGAGGCAGGCGCGCATGATGGCCGGCTGGCAAAGGATATTCTCGGGGCTATGCGCGAGAGGCGCCCGGAGATTTTCGAGCGGACGGAATACTGGATTTTCGAGCCTTCTCAGCGGCGTCAAGCATGGCAGAAAGAATCGCTGATTGAATACTCGGAAAGGATTCGGTGGGCCAAAGGACCATTCAGGCAGGCATCGCATGAGGTGGCCGGAATCATTTTCGCCAACGAGTTGCTGGACGCTTTTCCCGCTCGTCGATTGGGATGGGACCGCAGGGGCCAAGTTTGGTTTGAATGGGGTGTGGGAATGGCCAGCGACCGTTTGAGATGGCTGCGATTGCCCATCAAGGATCCGACAGACGGAACTGGCGGTGTTCCAAATGCTCTGCGGGCATTGCCGGTTGAATTGCTTGACGTTCTGCCGGACGGCTTTTCGACCGAGTCATGTCCGGCGGCCGAGGCGTGGTGGTCGGGAGCGGCAAGAACCCTGAAAAGCGGCTGGTTGCTGACTCTCGATTACGGATTGCAGGCAGGAGAGTTTCTCGCCCCCAGCCTGGCTGAGGGCACCGTGCGCGCCTTTCGCGACCATCACCAGGTGAAAGACCTGCTGGCCAATCCCGGTGAGCAAGATTTGACTGCGGACGTGAATTTCTCGGCGTTGCAGGCCGCGGGAGAAGCGGCCGGGCTGGTCACCGAAAGCTTTGGCTCCCAGGCGCAATTCCTAACCTCGATTTTCCACCAAACATTGGCGGACGAGGCCGGGTTTCCACCGTGGACGCCCGCGCGCGTCCGCCAATTCCAAACCCTCACCCATCCCGAGCATTTGGGCCGGGCCTTCCGGGTAATGGTTCAAACTCGAGGGAAATGACATAGGGAAAATCGCGATACGGCGGTCTCGCCGCGCTCCGATCTCTGTTTCCTCCCTGGTCTTTTGTTAAGATATTCGCCAATTGAGAACTTGCCCCATCAGCCATCCTGATTAACCTTTCCGGGTGGCTTGGCTCACTGACAGGCACATTTTCGCTTTCGCCGTGTTGTTGTACGGCGTCAGCACTGTTTACTCGATTTTCCTGCTGCGGCGCGGCTTCCGGCAGGACACCCGGGTGAATTATCTTTTGCTGGCGGCGGGGTTCGCGTTGCACACCTTGGCCATGTTTAAACGCGGATTCTCTTTGCAACGCTGCCCGGTCAATAACCTGTACGAGGCGATCACGTTTGTGGAGTGGACCATTTTGGCAGCCTACATGGTTTTTGGCGCGTGGTCACGGCTGCGTTTCTTTGGCGCGTTTGCCTCGCCCATCTTGTTTGCCTTGGGCGTGTTTGCCCTGATGCCGGCGCTGGACCAGCATCATGGCCCGAAGCCCGATTTTTCCGGCGGGATGCTGCAACTGCACATCACGCTCATTCTGCTTTCCTACGGCGCGTTTGGCCTTAGCACGGTGGCCGCGTTGATGTATCTGTCCCAGGAGCATGATCTCAAGTTCCACAAAATGCGCGCTGTGCTTTCGCTGATGCCGCCCATTCAAAGGTTGGAAGTCGTGATTTGGCGCGCCCTCTTCGGCGGCTTTATTCTGCTGACTGTTGGCATCTTCGTGGGCGCGGCGTTTTTGGAACCGCCCAAGAACATGGGGTTTTGGGAGGACCCAAAAGTGATTTGGTCGTTGTTTGTTTGGACACTCTATCTGGTGCTGCTCGTCTCCCGCTGGCGGTTTGCCCAGCGTGGACGTCGCTTTGCCTGGGGGGCGATTGGTGGATTTACTTTCGTGATGTTGACCTTTTGGGGAGTTAAGTTGCTGTCCGCGATGCACAACCAATGATTTTCGGGATTTCTTAAGTCATGCCGATTGTAGTCCTTGGTCTCAGCCACCACACCGCGCCGGTTGCCCTGCGCGAGCGGTTCGCCTTTACAGAGGCGGTGGTGCCAGAGACCCTGGCGAAACTGCGCGCGACCGGGCTGTCAGACGAGGCGGTCATTCTCTCCACCTGCAACCGGGTCGAGCTTTACGCGGCGACGTCACTGCCGGAGCGCGAGGCGTTGAAAGGGTTGAGGCAATTTTTCGCGGACAGCCGGGAATATCATGGGCCGCTGGAAACGGAGATCTTCTCTTGGGGGGAGCCGCACAGCCTCGAGCACTTGTTCAAAGTGGCGTCCGGCCTTGATTCCATGGTTTTGGGCGAGACTGAAATCCTCGGCCAGCTCAAAAAGGCCTACGATCTCGCGCTGCAACACAAGTTTACCGGCGGCGCGTTGAACAAGGCGTTTCAACGCGCATTCAATGTGGCCAAGCAGATTCGCACCGAAACGAACATCCAGCGCGGCAGCGTGTCGGTCGGCTCCGTGGCGGTGGAACTGGCGGAAAAGATCTTTTCCACCCTGGATGGCCGGCAAGTGCTGGTCATCGGCGCCGGGGACACCAGCGAGAAAACCGCCCGGTCGTTGTTGAGCCGCGGCGCCCACAGCGTGATTGTATCGAATCGCTCGCATGAGCGCGCGGTGGCCTTGGCGGCGGAATTGGGCGGGAAGGCGGTGCATTTCGACGATTGGGCCAGTGAGTTCGCCAAAATTGACATCGTCATCAGCAGCACCTCCGCCCCCCATTATGTGCTGGATCGCGCCAAGCTTGAGCCATTGATGCGCCTGCGCGAGAACCGGCCGTTGCTGCTCATCGACATCGCCGTGCCGCGCGACATCGATCCGGAGGTGAATATGCTCGAAAACGTCTTTCTCTCGAACATCGACGACCTGCAAGCGATCGCGGACGACTATTTGCGGCAGCGCAAAGTGGAGATCGCGCGATGCGAGGCGATCATTAGCGAGCGGGCGAAGGCATTGCTGGCGGGTGGGCGGCCGCCCATTGGCGGAAAGGCCAACCCGGCCTACGGCCAATAGGCGGGGCCGTGACGGCTGAATCCCAATTCTTCTTTTGAATCCGACCATTTTTATCGCGACTCGTGGCAGCGCTTTGGCGCTCGCGCAAGCCAACGCCGTGGTGGACCAATGCCGACATGCATTTCCCGCCCAATCCTTCGAGCTGAAGATCATCAAAACAACCGGCGACAAGTAGCAGACGGCGTCGCTGGCGAATCCGGACCAATCGTTGCCGAAGGGCCTGTTCACAAAGGAACTGGAGGTGGCTTTGCTGAACGGCGAGGCGGATCTCGCGGTGCACAGCTTGAAGGATTTGCCCACGGAGCTGCCGGAGGGCTTGACGCTTGGCGCTGTCGGCAAGCGGGCCGATCCCCGGGACGTCTTGATTTATCGCCACGCAATCAGCGTCTCAAATGACGGCTCCGGCAAACGAGGGTTCGGGCCAAAGCTTGGGTTAAGGGAATTGCCGCAAGGGTTGGTGCTGGCGTCAAGCAGCACGCGGCGGCAGGCGCAAGTGAAGGCTTTGCGACCCGATTTCAATCTGGTGGAAAT
>CAZMLP010000540.1:0-4742 GCA_964566745.1 uncultured Verrucomicrobiota bacterium
CTTGAGCATGATCGTGGTCTCGATCATCTCGACGGGCGCGGGGTCCGTCGAGGTTTCAGCCCGGCCCAGCTTGCCCGCCACCGACTCGACTTCCGGCACCTCGTGAATCACCCGGTCCTGCCAGGCCATGATGCGCTTGACCTCGGTGAGCGAGGTGCTGGGCAGTAGCACTGGCATGAAAAGCAACGACCCCTCGTTGAGTGGCGGCATGAACTCCGCGCCCATGCCCCTGCCCAATTTCGCCAGGCGGTCCCAACGACCCGCTTCCAAGCGTTCGACGACAAATCGTGGCAGTCCCAGGGCCAGCACCAAGGCCACCCCGAGGAGTAGCGCCGCGCCCGCCATCACCGTCTTTCGCCAACGCAAGGCAGTGTCGAGAACCGGATCGTAAACCGCGAGCAATGCCGCCATAATCCAGTTTCGGTCCTCGGAATGGAACGGGCCGCGCACGAGGCTGGCGCAAAGGACGGGAATGATCGTCACCGCGAGCAGCGTGGAACCCGCCATCGCGAAGGTCTTGGTGAAGGCCAGCGGATGAAACAACTTGCCCTCCTGCCCTTGCAAGGCGAACACCGGCACGAAGGCGAGAATGATGATCACCATCGCGAAAAAGACCGGCCGTCCCACTTGTTGCGCGGCGGTGAGAGTGACCCGCCAGTATTCCTCCGGCGTCAGCTTCCTTCCGTCCGCTTGCGCCTCCGCCTGCTCGCAGTGGCGAATGACGTTCTCGGTGATGACAATCGCGGCGTCCACGAGCACGCCGATCGCGATGGCAATGCCCGCGAGCGACATGATGTTCGAGGTGATGCCAAACCCGCGCATCAAAATGAACGCGATCAAAATCGAAACCGGCAGCGGGAAGGTGACGATCAGGATGCTGCGAAAGTGGAAAAGAAAAATCACATGGGCCAGCGTCACCAGTATGATTTCCTCCACAAGCGCGTGCTTGAGCGTGGCGATGGTCCGGTCAATCAATTCGCCCCGGTCGTAAAACGGACGAATGGTGACGCCCGCGGGCAGCCCTGGCGTGATTTGGGCGATTTTGTCTTTTATTCGCTCAATGACCTGGCGCGCGTTCTCGCCAGTGCGCATCACCACAATGCCGCCCACCACCTCGTGGCCATCCACATCCAGCGCGCCGCGCCGGAAATCACCACCGATCTGCACCGTAGCCACATCGCGCAGATACACCGGCGTGCCCTCGCGCTCCTTGAGCACAATGGACTCGAGGTCCGCGATGGCGTTGGTTGATTTCACGAGGCCGACGCCGCGCACCACGAATTCCATGCCGTTTTCCTCGATGACTTTTCCACCCACGTTGAGATTGCTCTTGCCAACGGCGTCCATCACTTCTTGCAAGGAGACTTTCCCCGCGCGCATTTTGGTGGAGGAGACCTCGATTTGATATTGCCGCACGAAGCCGCCGACCGACCCGACCTCCGCGACGCCCGGCACGGCGTTCAATTGGTAACGCACGAACCAGTCCTGGACCGCGCGGAGCTGGCCCAAGTCGTTCCCGTTGGTCGCCTTGGCAGGATCAACCGCCAGATAATACTGGTAAATCCACCCGAGCCCGGTGGCGTCTGGACCCAAACGCGGAACGACACCGGCGGGCACCGAGTCACCAAGATAGCTCAGGCGCTCCAGAACTCTTTGGCGGGCGAGCGGCCCGTCAATCTTGTCGTCGAAAATCACGGTGATCAGCGAGAATCCGAACATGGAATTCGCGCGCACCGTGCGGACTCCACCCAGCCCTTGCAGGTTCACTGAAAGCGGATAAGTGACTTGGTCCTCGACCTCTTGGGGGCTGCGGCCCGGCCAGTCCGCGTACACGATCACCTGGTTTTCATTGAGGTCGGGAATGGCGTCCACCGGCGACTCGCGCAATGCCTTGACTCCCCAGGCAATCGCCAGCAAAACGCCGCACACAACCAGAAACCGGTTGCGCATGGACCACTCGATCAACCGGGGAATCACGGCTTTACCTCCGTGCCGCAATCGAGCATTTCAGACCCGAAGTAGGGGTTGTGAATCGCGCCCGAAAGCTGCAACCAGATGCCGGTCTTGGGCGCGCCGGGAAAGGCGTTTTTCAACATGGGGCACTGGTAGATTTTCATGTCGCCCCAATTGTTGGTCCACCCGCGCGACGCTTTGGCCAGCGCGACGACGGCCTCGCTGAACGCGTGAAAATCCTTGCGCGCCACTTTCAAATCCGGCGCGGTTCTAAACTGGCTCGCGGCCTGGATTGGTCGCACCAAAGCTTGCTCAGCCGCATTGCCGCCCAACGCGTCGGCTAGCGCGGTCACCCGCTCGCGGATTCGCGAGGCTCGCTCGTTGTATTGCGCGAGATTGTCGGCGGAAAGGGCCTGGCCAAGATCGTCAGCCGCCGCGAGAACGCCTTTGATGGCGGCTTGTTGCCGGGATGAGAGCGGCGCTAACGCCACCGGAGAGGGTTGATTGGCGGCCAGTTCGGCAGTCCCGCTCGCGACGGTTTGGTTGAGTTGCGCCTGGCTGTCGATGAGCAGGTTTCCACGCGTCACCACTCGCTCTCCTTCCTTCACTCCCGCGAGAATCTCCCACAGCTCGTCGCCCGCGCGCCCCAGCGTGACCCGTCGCTGCTCATATTCCCCGCTGGCCTGCTCCACATACAGCACCGGCTGGCCGCCGGGCGAGAGCACCGCGCCACGCGGCACCGCCAACACGGCGGGAATTTCCACATGCACCACCGCCTCGGCGTAGAGCCGGTGCAACAACTCGCGCTTGAACTGACCGTCGCGCGCAACCAGCGGGTTTTCGACCTCCACGCGCACTTTCGCGCTGCGCGTTTGGTCCGCCAGCGTGGGATCAATGAAACTGATTTTTGACTCGAATACTCGTCCTGGCGCCGAGGGAGTGGTAACCTCGACGCGCTGGCCGGGGCGCAACCAGGCCAGGTCGCGCTCGTAGGCGTCAAATTGGAACCACATGGTCGAAAAGTCCGCGATCTCAAACAGCCGGTCTCCCTCCTTCACATACTGGCCGGCATACACCTCGCGCTTCACCACCGTGCCGGAAATGGGGGCGCGAATTTCCGACCGCGTGTCGCTTTCCGGCTTGCCTGGCAGCGCGGCAATTTGATCAACGTCCAGCCCGAGCCGGCGCAACCGTTCGGTGGCGGCCGTGAGCAACCGCTCGTGGTCCGGCCCGTGCCCGCCGGCTCCGCTTCGCACGAGCAACAAATACTCCCGTTCGGCGTTGAGGAGCATCGGGCTGTAGAGACTGGCGAGTGGTTGCCCCTTCTGCACCTCCGCGCCCGTATAATTGATGTAAAGCTGCTCAATTCGACCCTCCACATAGGCGGAGAGCACCTGGTGGCGTGTGTCATCATCGTCAATGATGCCCGCGACCCGCAGAGTTCGTTGCAAAGGCTGGCGACGCGCGGGAACCGATTGGACTCCCGCCACCGTGACGCTGTTCGAGCCGAGCGCAATTAGGCCGTCGGCTGCCCCGAAGCCTTTCTCTCCCTCGTACACCGGCACCAAGTCCATGCCGCAGACTGTGCATTTGCCGGGTTTGTCGGAGGTGACCCACGGATGCATGGCGCTCTGGTAATACTTCACCTTGCGCCCGCTCGAATTCGCGGACATCGCGACTGGATTGCCTTTCCAACGCGCGATTTGCCAAGTGATGGCCGCGCTGAGGAAGGCAAAAAAAGCGACCAGCGCCCACACAGGAAAACGTTCTGGTTTCATGACGAAATTGGAAAATGGGATTACGGACGGGCGCCGGCTTTTTCCGCCGGCAACACATTGATCATTTGCAACGCCTCCAGGTCGCCAAGGCCGCAACACAAAACCAGCTCGGCCAGGCGCGAGTATTGTGTCACCACCGCGCGCGCCTGGGTCATCTCGGCGTCAAGCAACATGCGCCGCGCCTCCATTACTTCCAGGGACATGCCGCGCCCGGCAATCCACGACTCCCGGGCGCTGGCCAGGGCTTGCCCGGAGCGGGGAATGATTTCGTCGCGGTAGAGCAGTGCCTCGCGACGCGCGGCATCAATGGCGACGGTGAGATGATGAATCTCCTCGCGCACCGCCTGCTCGGAATCCGCGGCCTCATACTGGGCGGCTTGCAACCTTGCGCGATCACGCGCAACGTCATGTCTGTACTTGCCGCCATTCAGCCACGGCAGGCTCAAGTTCAGGGTGAACATCCCCTCGCGAAAGCCACCATCCCCGCTGTATTGACGGCCCTCGATCCCCAGCGCCACATCCGGGTAGCGCGATCGTCGTGTGGCCTCGACGACAGTCTCAGCAGCCTGCACCTCCCGCCGAACGACTTTCAAACCGGGCTCGTTTTGCAGGGCGAGGCGCACGAGGCGGTCGTTGTATTCCACCGGACCGGCGATCGCGGCCAGGCCAAGCTTCGGCCAAGGGGAATGCAGTTCGCGCCGCAGCAGACGGTTCAGCGTGACGATGGTGTGGTCCCGGTGGAGCGTGTCCGTTTTGAGCTGGTCGGCGCGTTTGGCGCGCTCATTTTGCAGCCTGAAAACCTCGAATTGGCTGCCCGTGCCTGCCCTGTAACGTTCCTCCATCTATCGATCGATTCCGTCCAGCCACTCCAAGTCCTGGCGACCAATGTCGAGCATTCGCTCCTCCCCGGCGACTTGAAAGAGAGCTTGGACCAATTCACGCCGCAAAGTCTGGAACTGGAAATCATATCGCGAGGCGGCGGTAAGGGCCTCGGCTTGCGCGACACGCCGG
>CAZMLP010000541.1:0-5469 GCA_964566745.1 uncultured Verrucomicrobiota bacterium
GAGCGCGGGCGAGGTCACGAAAAAATGCGAGGTGCAGGAATTTGACCTCACCGCCCACGCGAATCGCGAGGAACTGCTGGACTTTGTTGGCCGCGTCTCGCCGCGCACGGTGGTGCTGGGCCACGGCGACCCCGATTCGCGCCAATGGTTTGAAGAGCAAATCCGTGCGCGCCATCCGAAGATGAAAATAATCCAGCCGGAGCCGGGCAAGGCCGTGCAGGCGTGAGCTGAGCAAGGCTCAAATTTTGTTGTGAATAACTTCCCTGATGGTAAAGTACTTTGAAGAAACGCCGGGCTCTGATCGGTGCCTGAAGAAAGCAAAAAACTGTGGCAATGCTCGAAGATAGGGTAAAAGAGGGAACGGGAATATACACGCTTACGGAAGCTGCTCGATACGCGCGCATGTCACCAGTGACCTTGGCGCGCTGGTTTAAGGGCAGTCCCTCCTGCGACAAGGTTTTTAGCACGCTTGAAGACGGAGAAAGAGTCATCACTTTTTTGGATTTTATCCAGGCTCTGGCGGTGCGAAATCTACGCGTGCTCTACAAAGTTAAGCTTCAAATTATCAGGGATGCAGTGGAGAAGGCATCGCAAAAATACGGAATTAAACATCCATTCGCCCACCGCCACACGGCTTACGTTTTCGAGGGAAAGTTATGGATTAAATCCGGACCGGAAGAACTGGTTGAACTCGCAGGCGACGGCCAGAAAGCACTGGTTCCAGTGATCGAGCCGTTCATGAAAGACGTTTATTTCGACGAGGGGAGTGCCGTGGCAAACAAGTACCAAGCTTTCAAAAGGGGAGAAGTAAGGATCATGATGGATCCCAAGCATCGGTTCGGCGAACCGCTCCTCGAATCCAGCGGTTATACGCCGGAAGCTTTGTTTGAGGCCGCGAAAACGGAAGGAAGCGTGGAGGCGGCCGCCAAAATTTACGGAGTTACCCCCGAGCAAGTGGAAGTGTGCATTGATTACTTCGACTATCTTCAAGCTGCTTGAGTCGGCCTTTCAAACTTCTCTTGGACGAATGTCTCGGCAGGCCGTTGATTGATTCAGTTGCGCAATTACTCTCTTGGGATGATTCAAGACCCGAAATCAGACATTTGCTCGATTTCTTTCAAGAAGGAACATGTGATTCCGAATGGATTCCAAAGGTGGCCGAGGACGGGTGGATCATTTTGACTGCTGACAGGGCGAAGAAAAGCAGGCACGCCAAACTTCCTGACATCTGCCACAAATATAAGATCACTCATATCTTGATGAGCGCGGCGGTATTGAAGTTAAAACAAAATCAAAAGGCGAACGCGATTGTCGCTGTGTGGGAACAGGTAAAGCTGTGCGGTGACGCGCCTCCAGGAACAAGATTTCAACTCAAATTGACCTCGTCAAAAACACCTACGATCAAAAAATTATCCTGAGGGTGGACTGGGAGTGCTCGCCCAAGTTCATAGCGAACCTCGGCTGAAGACGTTGTCGTAACAACTCGTGATTTTGATGAGCCCTCGCTGGCTGGGATTCTTCACCTTTGCAATGAGCGACTGTGCGAACTCGGCGTGGCCTGTGGCAGTTGACGCTTCCCTCCACCCGCTGTACGTTGCGGCGTCGCTTTATGATTGCCGCCAATGCCCCCAAGCCCGCCGGAGCGCCCGCGTTTCGCGTGGGTGACGAGCGCCTGATTCGCCTCACTGCGGATGCCGCCCGGAAAGTCACCACATTGCTTTCCCGGCAAAACCGGCCGCAAGGCGTCCTGCGCGTCGCGGTGATCGGTGGCGGCTGCTCCGGCCTGCAATACAAGATGGACCTGCAAGACGCCCCGGCGAACCGCGATATCCTGGTCGAGACCGCCGGTGTGCGCGTGGTGGTGGATCCCAAGAGCGCGCTTTATGTGACGGGCAGCGAGCTGGATTACGTCGAGGCGTTGCAGGATGGCGGATTCAAAGTGAAGAACCCGAACGCCGCCACGAGCTGCTCTTGCGGCGAGAGTTTCAGCGCCTAGCAGCCCGCTCTCCTCGTGACTGACGCCTTCGCGCTGCTCCGCCTTCCCCGCCGCCCGTGGCTTGAGGCTGGCGAGTTGCAGGCGCGTTTCCACCAACTTTCGGCAGAGTTGCATCCGGACCGATTGCGTCATTTGCCGGACGCGGAGCGCGTCGCCGCCGAGTCGCGCTATTCCGCGCTAAACACCGCCTATCAACTCCTTCGCGACCCGAAGCAAAGGCTTGGCCATCTGCTCGAACTCGAGTTGGGGGCGCGCCCGGCCGAGATGCGTGAGATCCCGCCGGCGCTCAGTGACTTCTTCTTCGCGCTCGGTCCCGTGTTGCGCGAAGTGGACGCGTTTCTCGCCAGGCGTGACGCGGAATCCTCGCCGCTACTGAGAGTGCAATGGTTTGAGCGCGGCATGGAGTGGGACGATAAATTGCGCGAATCGCAGGCGCGTGTGCAGGAGATGCACACGGCGCTGGAAACTGAATTGCGCGGCTTGGGTGATGCCTGGCCCGCACACACAAACACCGCAACCCCTTCCGTCGAGGGCACCCTGCCTCGTTTGGGCGAAATATATCGCGCGCTCAGTCTCCTGGGCCGTTGGCAATCCCAACTGCAGGAGCGGTTGATGAAGCTGGTGGCGTGATTGCTTTAGACCATCCCGCGCGTCACGGCGTCACAGTTTCCATGACCCGATAGAATCGTCGGCCTGGCCCGGCATTTGGGTCGCTGATCGTTTGCACCAGCCCATTCCCCGTGAGGGTGGCGCGCAGGGTCCAATTGGTGGCGGGAAAGGCATCAATGGATTGGAGCTGGTACGACCTCCCGGCGTTCGTTACCAGTGAGATGGAGAAACTTCCGCGCCGCAACGACGGGGAGAGAAGCAGCCCCGTCGGTATTGGTTGCAGCCGGACCAAGGAACTGCGGGCCGTGCCTTGCGCGTTAGTGAAACTGCCCAGAAGGAGCAAGTTGCCGTCTGGCTGCGCGGCGAGGCCATTGACAACGTCCAGGCCAAGATTATTGGGCGCCATCCAGTCGTCGAGCGTGCCGTCGGCGGTCAGCCGGGCCAGTTTGGGGCGCGCGGAGCCGTTTACCCCGCTAAACCCGCCTCCGATATAGATCGAGCCGTCGAGCTGGGGAGCAATAGCGGTAACGGAGGCGCCGCCATCCAATGTCACCACATTGAAGTCAAAATCCCTGTCGCCCATCGCCGTGAGCCGGAACACGTTGTCAGTCGGAACGTCGGGGTCGTAGGCGCCTTGATGCCACCCGGCCACAATCCTCTCGTCGGCCAGGGGCGCCAGTGCGGTCAGATGGCCAACCGCCTGGGAATTGGTGTCCACGAAAGAGCCACTCGCCACGGCAACCAGGCTGAACACCGGCGCCTGAAAGGCGGCGTCGGGAATTCCCGTGGAATCGATGCGCGCGAACGAGCCGGTAATTACCCCGGGGGCGTTGGCATTCGTGCTGTTCATCCCCACAAACGACCCGCCCACCAGCACGCTGCCATTGGTCTGCGCGGCCAGATAAGAAACAAACCCGGGACTGAGCCAACCGTTGACCAGATCGTGCGAATCCACCGAGCCAACGAAGGCGGGATCGACGCTGCCGTCCGCGTTCAGGCGCGTCAGGCTGAAACGGCTGGGATCGGCGTCGTCCGCGAAAAAGATGCCGCCGACGAGGATATGACCATCCGGCTGGAGAGTGAGGGCGAGCACAGTCGCGGCTCCGCCAGCCGGCCGGTATCTCAGGACAGGGCCGTTGAATGTCGTGTCTCGCGAGCCGTCGGGGTTGAGCCGCGCCACGGCGCCGGTGAAGTTCCCGCCAATGACCAGCTTGCCGTCCGGCTGGACCGCCACCGCGTTGACATCCCCGTCCAAGTCCGCGGCGAAACTTTGGTCCAAGCTGCCGTCCGGATTGAAACGCGCAATGCTCCGGAGAGGCGTTTCATTGGCCCGGGTGAATGATCCCCACACCAGAATGTGGCCATCTTCCTGAAGAGCGAGGCCGTTCGGGTAGCCGGGCGAGCCGCCACTGAAACTGACCCCAGCGGCGGGATTGAAGGAAGGGTCCAGCCGCCACGGCAACGCGGCGCGGGCTGAATTTGGCATAAGCATAAATGCCAACAGCCACCCAAAACGGCAAAGACGGCCTCTCCCCAACCCAAAGGCATCCTTCATTGGGCAAAACGCCAGCCGGATTTATGCCAGTTTCAGCAGATTATACCGTTATCACCCGATTTTTAGAACGGCCGCGCCCACCCGGCGGAACGGGACCAGAACCTGCCGTGCTGGAAAACCGGCGAACCGGGTTCTGGTCCCGCCCGCGAGAATTGGGACAGGGGCAGGCGGCCAAACGGCCGTCCTGCCGGGAAAGCTGCCCGGAGACCGCGAGCGACCCGGCCCCCGGGGATTTTGTTTATGGTGCTTGGTTGTTCATCACGGGACAAAAATGCATGGCGGCGCCACGACCCGTCTTATGACGGGTTTTATTATTCGAGAAACCGCGCCCCTTTCACGGGCGACCCCGCCCGCGCCCCGATTAAGTTATTCCGGCTCGTTACGCCCCAATCTTCACTGGGACCATCTGTCACCTATTTCGCAATGCCTCATGAAATTAGCATGATCCGGGCCAGATTCCCGGGCGCTCCTTAGACCTCCGACGCAAGCTGCGCCGGCAGGCGGAGCCCTCACTTTGTCTCGGGTGTCTTGGCGAGCTTTTTGACCAGCACCTTCGAGTTGCGACCGCTCTGGTCATACTTCTCGCGGCGGGCGGCAGGAAGATCGTCCGGCGTTCCCTCGGAGAATCCCGCCTTGGACTGGAAGTAAGTGAATGCCTGGGTCGAGAGCGTGATCAACTCGCCCAAGCCCAGCTCGCGCGCCTTGGTCTCGACGAACTGGATCAGCTTGCGGCCGATGCCCTGGTTCTCGTGCGCCGAGTCCACAAAAAGGCAGGCGAGCTCGCCCTTGCCTTGCTCCGGGTAAAGATGGAGGGCCACGCAAGCCACCGGGTTCTTGTCGATCTCGAAAAGGTAATAGTCGCCGAGCTGCTTTTCGATGCCGCCCCGCGTCCGCCTGGCCAGTTCCTCGGTGGCCACCGATTTTTGGGTGAGCTTGAGGATGCTGCGAACGTCCTTCTTGAGCGCGCGGCGGATTTGCTCGTACTCGTTCGCGTAGATGAGCGTGCCGATCCCCTCGTTGGAGAAGATCTCCGCCACCAGCGCCTCGTCCACGCGCCCGTTGATAATATGCACGCGTTGCACGCCGCCACGGCATGCCGCCGCCGCATGCTCCGCTTTGGAGCGCATTTCGGGACCGAACTCCTGCTTGTTTCCCGCCAGCACCTTTTCCAAATCGCCCGCCAGCATTTGGCGAATCAACTGGTTTTGGCGGACCAAGCCATCCTGCGTGGTGATGAAAATCAGTTTGATCGCCTTGAGGGAATCCGCCAGCGCCAGCGCGACCGCGTCCGAGTTGACGCGATAGGTTT
>CAZMLP010000542.1:0-6258 GCA_964566745.1 uncultured Verrucomicrobiota bacterium
GTCCTCGGGCAGGCCGTTGTCCGGACGTTTCATCGTCATGACCGGGTGGCCGCGATCTTTGGCGCGCGACTCGGCCTTGGTCTGGTCGCTGCGCATGCGGTCCACACGCTTCTCCACCTCGCGCACGCTGGAGAGATATTCATCGAGACGCCGGCTGTCCCCGGAGCTGACCCGCCGGTTCAGGCTGGAAAGATCGTCTTTGACGCGGTCGAGGATGCTCTGGGCGCGTTTGCTGCCGCGATTCTCAAACAAGCTGTCAAACGCCAGCGACGGATAGACCTCCATCGGCACCGGCGAGTCCGGACTTTGCCACGAGATATGCGAGCTGTAGGCCATCGAGAAATTTGTCTCGTGATAACCGGTGGTCGGTTGCTCGCATCCCAATACGAGGCTTGGCTGGGCGGTGTCCTGGCCGATGCTGTTGGCCAAAATTTGATCCATGCTGGTGCCGCCGTGCAGAACCGCGCCCTTCATCAACGGCATCCCGGAAAGGATGTTGCCCGTTTGACCCGGATGGATGCCGACTCCCACCGCCGGCTTGTTGAACAGGCCGTCGATGAAGTTGAGCTTTTTGCGGAAGGGCGCCAGCGGCTCCAGGGTTTTGCCCAACTCCATCTCCGCGCCGCCGCCTTTGGCCCACCAATGGTTGCCGTTGATGCCGTTGCCCATGAACACGGCGGCGAAGCGCCTGGGGAACGGCGTGGCCGTGCCCGTCGCTTCCGGCGTCGCGTCACCCCACACCTTGACCGATTCCAGCCACGGCAGCGCCATGGTCACGCCGACCCCGCGCACGAACGCGCGGCGGGAAAGTTGAACTGCTTTCATTGGATTGCGCATAGGCTTCAATTTTTTGCGAGACTGCCGGGGCGTCGAATGTTCAGAAATTGCGGGCTGGTGACGATGCTCTCAATTAAACTGCCGAACCGGTATTTGTCGGCGGCGAGGCGGTCGCGCATTTGCCGGACGAGCGGCTCGTCACCCAGAATGAGCGTGCGGCCCAGGCCGTAAGCCAGCAGCTTGCGGCAAAGATTGTTCACAAAATCGCCCTCGCGACGCGCGTGAATGTATTGCACCAAGCCGTCCAAACCATCGCCCTCGCCGCCGCCAGGGAATTCCGCGCGCGTGTCCACCGGACGACCGCCCAAGTCCATTTGCCGCCGCTCGCCGACCGGCCCGAAGGACTCGAAGACGAGGCCGAAGGAATCGAAGCGCGCGTGGCATTCCATGCAACCGGCGCGGTTACGATGCTGGGCAAGGAGGTCGCGCACCGTGAGCGCGCCCATGGCTTTCTCATCCTTGGGCAGTTCCGGCACCACCGCCGGGGGCGGGGGAATGCGCTCGCCGAGGACGCGCTTCACGACCCAGTTGCCGCGCTTCACCGGACTGGTTCGCAGGCCGGGCGAGTTCGCCGTGAGAAACGCCGCCATGGGCAGCAATCCGCCACGGCCCCACTCTCTCGCGTTTTCCACATGCACCCAAGTGTTCGTGCCAGGCGGCCCGGGCGTGATGCCATAATGTTTGGCGAGCGGGCCATTCACATACGTGTCGCGCCCGTAAAGCAAATCCAGCACTGGACGATCGCGTTGCGCCACGTCCTGGAAGAACCGGAGCGGTTCCTCGAACATGGCCGCGCGCAGATCGTTGTTGAACGCGGGGAAGCGGTCGCGGTCCACGCTGTTCAGTTGCTCGAAGCGGCGGAAATCAAGCCAGTTGCCCGCGAACTCCGTGGCAAAGTTCCGCAAGCGGGCATCCTTCAACATTCGCGCCGCTTGCGCGCGCAGAACCTTGGGCTGATGCAAATCCCCAGCCGCCGCGTGCGCGAGTAATTCGTTGTCCGGCATGCTGGACCACAAGAAGTAACTGAGACGGCTTGCCAGCGCGTAATCGGACAAGGGATCAGATTCAACGCGGTCCGTGGGCGCGGATTTCTTGGAACCGGTCGCGGGGGCGCTGGCCGGATTCGTTGTGTCCGCCAAATCCAGCCGGAAAAGAAACTTAGGCGAGACCAGCACACGGGCCACGCAATCACGCATTGCATCCTCGTGATCAAGGCCGTTTTCCTTGCGGCAGGCCTGATAGAATGCCCGCAGATCCTCGCGCTCGGCGCTGGTGAGCGGACGCCGGTAAGCCCGCTGGGCGAAGGTCTCCAGGGTTTTGAGGTGGGTCGGCTCGGAGGCAACGCGAAGTTGTTCCACATGCGCCAGATTCGTTGCAACGATATTGAAGTGATCCACCACGGCCTGCTGGGCGATTTCGCTCACGTTGTTCCGCCTGGCCTTCGCGAGATAGAGGGTGGCGAGGGCTTGAATTTTTTCCGGTGAGCAAACTGATTTGTCCTCGGACCGGAAGGGGGCAAATTCCTTGTCCAGCATGTAGGTCGAGTCCACGCGCTCGGACCACATGAAGCCCATGTACATCCGTTGGGGCACAGAGGCGACCAGATCGAACTCGTCCCACAAGCGGTCGAGTTGCTTTTGGCCCGCGTCGTCGAGAATCAAATCGTAGAGCGGCCGGTCGTCGCGGAAATAGCCGGTCATGTTGTGGAACCCGGCGCTCAGAAGACGCCCGGCATTGCCCTGCTCCTGGGTTGCGTCCAAAAAAACGCGCGCGCGCTCGGTGATGTAGAAGGCGTCCGGGAAGATGTCCGCGAAACGGGCGAAGGCGGCCGCGTAAAGGGCGTGTTCCGCCGGATCGTCCGGCACAATCAAATCCGCATCAGGGCCCAGTTTTTTGGCCGCCGCCATTTTGGCCGTTGCGGAGGTTTCCCTCGTGACAATCGCGGGCGGCAATGAGAAACCGCCTTTTTGAACAACCTCCGGGGTCGGCGCTTGCACGCGTCGCTTTCTTGCCGGCTTGTTGGTGGGGGCGAAAGCCATGGCATTCGTGGCCATCATGCCGGGGGCGTTGGTCAGGCCGCTCGCGGATTTGAGAGCCGCCGGATTATAGCGACGCCGGTTGGCAGCCATCTCCCGGTCCTTCCAGAGAACCACCGGTTGCGACCCTTCCGCAATGGGCGACGCGCTCAGGTTTTTCACCTCGGGAACGATTTCCGCACGGAGGCGCGTGACGTAGTCCCGCATTGCCTCGCACCCTTTCCGAACTTCGTTCGTCACGCTTGGTCCGCCGGCCGGCAGGGCGCGCCACATGGCCTGCAATTTCGCAATTGGCCCGACCCCCCCGGTCGGTTCATTCAACGCGAACCAGATTGTCGCCAGATATTTTGCGCTCACCCTGGAGCGCGCCGCAACCTGCGGAAGACTCTCGCCCTTCCGGCCCAACTGGACGCGATACCGGTAACTCCACGCGGCCATGAAATAGTCCGCGTAATCGGTCGGTTGCTGGCGGTAAAAATTCACAATGCGGAAGACCGACCATTTGTCGCGGTCCGTCTCCACGAGCACCGGATGGGGCGCGAAGGTGAAGCCCTCCGGTTGCAACACCAAATGGTCTGCCACCTCCCGCGCGGCCTGAAGATACTTCTTTACCAAGGCAGGGGACATTGCCAGCGATTCGCCGGAGTTGTCGAAGCCCGCTTGGTTGGCCGGGTCCACCGGAAACTCGCGCGTGGGCCGGAGATCGACACCGGTCAGATCGCGGATGGTGTAATCATACTCGGCATTGCTGAGGCGACGGGGCAGCACCGGCCCGGGATCGCCGGCGGTGCGCCGCGCCTCGCGGTCACGCATTGCCTCGATCCACCCCGCGATTTCCTTGCGTGCCTCGGTGGTTGGTTGCTGCCTGGCCTTCTTCGGCGGCATGTCGGCGTTGCGCAGGCGTTCCAGCACCAGTTCCCAGCGGGCTCCATCCCTGGCCACGGAATCGAAGGTCGTGAAGCCGCTTAAATCCAGGTCCGCCTTGCGAGTCTCCTTGTCATGGCAATCGAGGCAATAGGTCTCGACGAACGGGTGAACTTTCGCGGTGAAATCCCGCTCCAGGCTCTTTTCCGCGCCGACGACCGCGACCGCGCCCGACAATGCACCAACCACCGCGACGGCAAGTCGCGCGCGAGCCAATTTTTGGACCAGGAACACGTTTATGGCAGCTTTCCGAAACACCGCAAAATTGGCCAGTCGAAATTCCGGCCCGGCCAAATCCCATTGGCCAAAAATGGTTCGACGCGCCAGGCGGGGAGACAATTCAAGAAACGTCTTTCCGCACTTGCCAGCGGGGGGTGGCCCGGTTAACAAAAAAAGATTTTGAAATGCTCTTGCCAGATGGAGGGACGGCCTTATATTCCCTTCCACTGATCGCGGGGTGGAGCAGCCCGGTAGCTCGTCAGGCTCATAACCTGAAGGCCGCAGGTTCAAATCCTGCCCCCGCAACCAATTTTAAAGCCCCGTCCCACGACGGGGCTTTTTGTTTCTCAAGGGGCCGGTCTGACTCGAAAGAACCGGGTGTGAGGACCGGGCAGAAGCGCCTCGGAGAAGTGAAAAGGTTCCGCGCCGACCGTCCCTTGTGTCACGGTGATCCAATTGACGAGGTCCGCGCTGGCTTGCACCACGAACGGGGAACCGGGGTTGCCGCCAAACGTGAAGCCAAACTTGCCTGAGGAAACGTCGGCTTGGACGGGCTGCAAGGTCGCCGGGATATTCGCGGTAGTCAGTTCAAGGGCGAATGGACCGGTCAGTCCGCTGTAACCATCCACTGCCAAAGCGTAAGCGCGACCCGCCACGGCGGCGAAAACCGCGGTGGTCACCAGATTGGTGTTGTCGAAGGACACCGCCGTCAACACCCGGGCCAGTCCGTTGACAATAGTCCCCGTGTACACATCGACGAGCGGGAAGAACTGGCTGCCGTCCACTTTGACCGTGACCGTGCCGGAGACTGGCGCGACCCAGGCATACCAAACGGAATGGCCGCCCGGATTGTCATCATGCTGCGGCTCGCCCGATTCGAAAGAGGCGCCGGCCACTGTTCCTGTGAGGTGGATCACCGACCCGGTGATGGACTGACGATTGGCGAACAGATCGTTCGCGGGGGCGGGATCGTAAGCCAGGCTGAGAGTGAACGCGCCCTGGCTGTCCTTCACCCCGCCGACAACGATTTGATAGGTCACCCCGGCATGCGCCTCGAAGTGTGACGATTCCGTGAGGTTGGTGGTGTCGAAATGATGGAAGATATCCGGCGCGTTCGTGGCCGTGGCGAGCGTGGCGCCGAGATACACGTCGGACAAAGGAAAGAAAGAGGAGGAAACGGAAGTCAAATTCACGGTGCCGTCGCGGGGGGCGGTCCAGGCGTACCAAACCGTCTTGTTGCTCGGGTTGTTGGCATGCTGGGTTTCACCCGGCTCGGTGGTCGCGCCGACATTGCTGCCAGAAACACTGAAGGACTGGCCGGCCACCACCGTTGCATTTTGATAGTCGTCATTCGCCGGCAACGGCGCGTAGATCATTTGCAAGGTGAAGTCGTCCCCCACGCCGCCGAGCGAGTCCACCGCGATCCAATAGTTCTGCCCCGCAACGGTGTTGAAGTAAGTGGTCTCCACGAAGGCGCCAGAGGTGAAATGGATTCCTTGGGCAACAGATACCCGCGTCGCCAATGGGCCCGCCAAATAAACGTCCGCCAGCGGATACACCGAAACACCCGTCGCCACCACATCGACCGAGCCGGAGCGTGGCGCTGTCCACGAATACCAGACGGACCGGCCGCCCGGATTGCCAGTGTGCTTTGGCTCGCCGGCCTCGAGAGTGGCGGCGCGGTTGGAGCCGGTGACAGTCACGCTGGTTCCCTGCAAGAGGATCGCTTGCGCAGCATTGTCATTGTCGGGCCGCACCGAGAACGTGAGCGGAAGGGTGGCCGAGGCGGCGCCGAGATTATCCAGCGCGCGCGCCACCAGGGAAAAATCTCCCGGCGGTGAACTGGGCAGCGTTAGATGATAAGTGCCCATCAGATTGCCGGGAATAACCGCCGCGAGCGTGGAATTGGTGTAGATCTCCACCTGCTTCAACAGGGTATCCGCGTCGAGCGCCGTGACGGTGATGTTGACGTTATTGCCGGACAGGAAGGTTGCGCCGTCCGCCGGGGCCGTGATGCCGACCGCGGGCGGGACGGTCGTGGTGGCCGGGCCATAGAAGGCCGACACCACCGGGGCGGTCATGCTCAAGGTGCGGGCATTGTCGCACGCGTTGGTGGCGCCTTCCGCCACGCCCATCGGCACGTTGTTGAAGACAATGCGCGGATTGGAGAAGAACGGGACTGGCTGGCCTGGTGCATAAGCCATCACGTCACGGTACAGGACGCCGCCGGCGGTAAAACGAT
>CAZMLP010000543.1:0-7380 GCA_964566745.1 uncultured Verrucomicrobiota bacterium
ACGGCCATCAGCACCCCTCCTACCTTGGCGTGCCAATCGTCAACGGCAACAGCCAAAGCCACACCGCGGCGGAAACCGCGGATTCCCACCTGGACGAAAACTTCAGGAACTTCTGACCAACACCGTTGCGGCCCGTTGGCACGGGCTGACTGCCGCCTCGCGGCGACATTCCCAAACAGGGCCCTTTCCGAACTCCGGAAGGGGCCCGTTTCTTTTCTTCGACGAGGTGGCCGGGAATTTGAAAGGCGTCCCCCAAGCCCAACGAACGCCGCGGACGTTCGCCGCGAACATCCCGGCCAAGGTCCCGCTGCCAGCGCGTGACGCCTTTCCGGCGATACCAAGCGGCAGGGAGGGAAGGTTTCGCGGCCTGGCTCCGTTGCACGGAGAAAGTCTGGCGACGGGTCATCCAATGAAGGGGAAAAAGGAGCCATGGTTTATTTGCGGAAAAATGCCCGCGGCCAATTTCGGCGGAAGGATGTGCAAAAAATGGAAAGTGGAGATTCGGGCTTCTGCCGACAGTTATTGGCAGTGAGCGCCATTGCGCAAGATACCGCAACGATTTCCCTCCCCGGACCGAAAGGGCCGGCCGCCGGAGACGTCTTTTCCAACGCGTCGGGCAACGCGGAGCGGGACGCTTCCCCGGCGGCCAATTGCTTCCACTGCGGGACGCCGCTGCGGGGTGTCACGGCGCTCGCATCCCGGCAGAAATTCTTTTGTTGCGGCGGCTGCGTGGCGGTTTTCGAGCTGCTGCAGGACAACGGGCTGGCAAGCTTTTACGAGGTCGAGCCCCAGGCCGGACTGCGGGTCAGTGTCCGCCCCAAAAAAGAGGACTATGGTTATCTGGACAGTCCGCTCATTCGTCAAAAGCTGGTCGATTTTTCCGATGATAACCGCACCCGGTTGACGTTTCGGATTCCGGCGATTCACTGCACAGCGTGCATTTGGTTGCTGGAAAACCTCTTTCGCCTGCATGCGGGGATTGGCGTGTCCGAGGTCAATTTTCTCCGCAAGGAGTTGTCGGTCGCCTTTACGAACTCGGAGATAAAACTCAGCGAGCTGGTCACGTTGCTTGCCTCGTTGGGGTACCCGCCGGAATTGAAGCTTTCCGATCTCAAGCAGCGGTCGCGAACCCACGTGCCGCGACGGCTGTGGCTTCAATTTGGCGTGGCGGGTTTTGCCTTTGGCAACGTGATGCTTTTCAGCATCTCCTCCTATTTGGGATTGGACGGTTTTAGCGGCCCGGCGATGAAGAGGATGTTCGGTGTCATCAGCCTGGTGCTGGCGCTGCCGGTGCTGTTTTACAGCGCGGCGGATTATTGGCTGGCCGCCTGGCGGGCCTTGCGCCAGCGGGCGTTGACCATCGAGGTGCCCATCGCGCTTGGCATCGCCGCCCTGGCCGCGTGGAGCACCCGGGACGTTTTGCTGGGCGAGGGACCGGGATATTTTGACTCCCTGGCGGGATTGCTTTTCTTCCTGCTGGCCGGCCGCCTGTTTCAACAGATTACCCACGACCGCCTGGTGTTCGATCACGATTACCAGGCTTTCTTCCCGTTGGCGGTGGCGCGCCGCACCTCCACGGGCGAGGAGCGGGTGGCACTGACACAGCTCGCGGTGGGCGACCATTTGATCGTCCGTCATGGGGAGCTAATCCCGGCGGACGCGCGCTTGATTTCACCGGCCGCCACCATCGATTACAGCTTTGTGACCGGGGAATCGGCGCCGGTGGAGCGGAATTGCGGGGCTTATCTTTGCGCGGGCGGCCGTCAAGTCGCGAAAGCCATTGAAGTGGAAATCGTAAAGGAGGTTTCCCAAAGCTACCTCACTTCTCTTTGGAACCAGCCCGCGTTCCGAAAGGCGCGGGAGGCGGGATTGGATTCGCTGACGAACCGGTACAGCCGCCGCTTCACCAGGATTATTTTGGCCGTGGCGATTGGCGCGGCGGCGTTCTGGTGGTTTCAAGACCAGACACGGTCGTTGATGGCCTTTGTGTCGGTGCTGATCGTGGCCTGTCCCTGCGCGCTGGCCTTGGCCGCGCCCTTTGCCTTGGGCACGGCGCAACGCGTTCTCTCCCGTCACGGGGTGTTTGTGAAAAACACCGGGGTTATCGAAACCCTCGCGCGGGTGAACGCGGCGGTCTTCGACAAAACGGGAACGTTGACGGTCCGGCAGGCGGAAAGGGTCGCGTTTGAGGGCCGTCCGCTGCCCGCGGATCAGGCGGAAATGATCTTTGCATTGGCCCATCAATCAACCCATCCGTATTCCGGCGCCGTGGCAGGCTTCCTCGCGTGCCCCGGGACTTTGCGACCCGTTTCCTCTTTCCTCGAGACGCCGGGTGGCGGAGTGGAGGGCGTGGTCTCCAGCCATAAAATTATCCTCGGATCGGCAGGTTGGCTGCGCCTCCGGGGTGTGGCCGGGGTGCCCGGCGAAGCCGCCTTGGGAAGCGTGGTGCACCTGGCCATCGACGGGGTTTATCGCGGGAGTTTTCGCATCACCAACGCCCTCCGTCCGCAGGCGGAAACTCTCGTTGCCGACCTGGCCAGAACTTGCGAGCTGGCGCTGCTCAGCGGGGACAACGAGCGGGAAGCCGGGAAATTTCGGGAAATATTTGGGGCCACCGCAAAACTGAATTTCAACCAGAGTCCGCTGGACAAACTCGATTTTGTCCAACGTCTGCAACAGTCCGGGAAAAGGGTGATGATGGTCGGGGATGGATTGAATGACGCCGGCGCGCTGAGGCAAAGTGACGTGGGGGTGGCGGTGGTCGAGCAGGCCGGCGCTTTTTCCCCGGCGAGCGACGTTATCGTGGCGGCGGACAAGGTCCCCTTTCTCCAACGTGTCCTGGAGTATTCCAGGGCCGTTTGCCGTGTCGTGCGGGCCAGTTTTTTCATCTCCAGCATTTACAACATCGTGGGCATCAGTTTGGCGGCGAGTGGCCAGTTGTCCCCTGTCATCTGCGCGATCCTGATGCCGCTCAGCTCGGTCACGGTCGTGGCCTTCGCCTGCGGCATGGCCGCCTGGCTGGGGCGACGCGCCCGTCTGGGCGGGGAATCCGAGGCAAACTTATGAGCATTCTGTTTCTGTTAATTCCCCTGAGCATCGCCGCGGCAGCGGGCTTTTTGGCCGGCTTCATTTGGGCGGTGCGTTCCGGCCAGTACGAGGACACCTGCACGCCGGCCCTGCGGATTCTGACCGACGATTCCGGCCAAAGACCGCCTGGGAGGCAGGCCGCTGATTCCGCGCGGCCAGACGGACCGGCATGATGCCAATTTCGGAGTGACCCTCGACAAGCCATGTGAATCGAAGCGGGGCGACCCGCCTTAATCTGAAACCGCGAGTACGAGACCGAATTTGCGCGGCCAGCGCCAAGAAATGACAAACGCAACCATGATTCATCCCGTGAAGCCCAGCCAATGAACATCGAAACTTTCAAATACGACAACCGCGTCGTCCGCGCGTTTGCGATCGCCACCGTGATCTGGGGCATCGTCGGCATGAGCGCGGGCCTTTTATGCGCGGTGCAGCTTTTCTTTCCCGGCGCCAATCTGGACTTGCAATTTGTGACCTTCGGCAGGCTCCGGCCGGTCCACACCAATGCCGTGATTTTCGCGTTCGTGGGCAACGGCATGTTCACCGGCATCTACTATTCGCTGCAGCGGCTCTGCAAGGCCCGCATGTTTAGCGACAAGCTGAGCTGGTTTAACTTCTGGGGCTGGAACGCCATCATCGTGGCGGCGGCCCTCACGCTTCCCCTGGGGCTGACGACCAGCAAGGAGTACGCGGAACTCGAGTGGCCCATCAAGATCGCGATCGCCGTGGTTTGGGTGGCTTTCACGATCAATTTGCTCGGCACGGTGATCAAGCGCCGGGAAAAGCACATTTACGTCGCGATCTGGTTCTACATCGCGACCGCCCTCACGGTGGCGATGCTGCATATCGTCAACGGGCTGGAGATGCCGGTGACGCTGTGGAAAGGCTATTCTGTTTACGCCGGGGTGCAGGACGCGCTGGTGCAATGGTGGTATGGCCACAACGCCGTCGCGTTCTTCCTCACCACGCCGTATCTCGGCTTGATGTATTATTTCCTGCCCAAGGCCGCGAACCGCCCGGTGTTTTCCTACCGCCTTTCGATCATTCACTTCTGGGCGCTGATCTTCATCTACATCTGGGCCGGTCCGCATCACCTGCTTTACACCGCGTTGCCGGACTGGGCGCAGTCCCTTGGCATGGTGTTCTCCATCATGCTCGTGGCGCCCTCCTGGGGCGGCATGCTGAACGGGTTGCTCACCCTGCGCGGCGCGTGGGACAAGGTCCGCCAGGACCCGATGCTGAAGTTCATGGTCGTGGCGCTCACCGCCTACGGCATGGCGACGCTTGAGGGGCCCACCCTGGCGATCAAGAGCATCAACTCGCTCTCGCATTACACGGATTGGACCATTGCCCACGTCCACACGGGCGCGCTTGGGTGGAACGGCTTCCTCACGTTCAGCTTGCTCTATTATCTGTTCCCGCGCCTCTACAACACAAAACTTTGGTCCGTCAAACTGGCCAACTACCACTTCTGGATCTCCCTGCTCGGAATGATGTTTTACATCGTGCCGATGTATTGGGCGGGCATCACGGAGGGGTTGATGTGGAAGCAGTTCACGAAGGACGGTTTCCTCCAATACCCGAACTTCCTTGAGACGGTGGTGCAAATCATCCCGATGTACCGTCTGCGGGCCATTGGCGGCACGCTCTATATTTTCGGCACTTTCCTGATGGCTTTCAACCTGTGGCGGACCGCGCGGAGCGGCCAGTTCGAGCCGGAGACCGAGGCTCAGGCCGCGCCGTTAAGCGCGCAAACACCCGCGGCGGAGACCAAAAACCCGTGGGGCCACCGGATTCTCGAGGCCAAGCCAATGTTGCTCACCGCCCTCGCGCTGGTGGCGGTGCTGATTGGTGGCATCATCGAGATTATCCCGATGTTCATCATCAAGGAAAACGTCCCCACGATTTCCAACGTCAAACCCTACACGTCGTTGGAGGTGCTGGGCCGCGATATTTACATTCGCGAGGGTTGCGTCGGCTGCCATTCGCAAATGATCCGGCCGTTCCGCTCGGAAACCGAGCGTTATGGCGAATACTCCAAGGCGGGAGAATTCGTGTATGACCACCCGTTCCTGTGGGGGTCCAAGCGCACGGGGCCGGATCTTCACCGGATCGGCGGCAAGTACCCCGACGCCTGGCACTACAATCACATGGAGGACCCCCGCTCGACCTCGCCCGGCTCCATCATGCCGCGTTACCCGTGGTTGCTAACCCAGAAGCTCGACACCACCTCCCTGCCGGCCCGGATCAGCGCCTTGCGGCGGGTGGGAGTTCCCTATCCCGCGGGTTACGAGCAAACGGCGCTGGCGGAGGCCAAACAACAGGCGTCCAAAATCGTCACGAATTTGCTGTCCGCCACGATCAAGGCGGATCCGGACAAGGAGATCATCGCCCTGATCGCCTATTTGCAGCGCTTGGGGACGGACATCAAAACCACCGCGGCGCCCCCGGCCGAGGGGGTCAAAACCGCCTCCGCCACACCGGCCGCCAAAACCCAACCTTAACTCGTTTATGATCCAAAAAGCCGTCACCGCCATCGGCGGCATCGACACGCTCGGCGCCATCTCGGTTTGCCTCTTCTTTGTGGTGTTTGCCGGGGCGATACTCTGGACGCTCAGCCGGGAAAAAAGTTTTTTGGCCGTGATGGAGGCCGTTCCCCTCGATGATGGCGAGTGCGCGCCCGCCCGGAAAGGAGAGAGTTCCCATGACTGATCCAAATCATCAAGACGACCCGTTGTTGCTGGACCATGATGCCGACGGCATCCGCGAATTGGACAACAATCTGCCCCGCTGGTGGGTATGGCTGTTTTATCTGACCATCATCTACAGCGTGATCTACATGGGCTACTACCATGTGGTGGGCGCGGGAGACCTCCAGGTCGCGGAGTATACCAAGGAGGCCAGGCGCGGGGAGCAGGTCAAAAACGCGGCCTTGGGCAAATTTGAGGCCACGCTGGGGACCCTTCAGCCGTCGAAGGACCCGGCGGTGCTCGCGAGCGGCCAGCAAGTGTTCACCACCTATTGCGCGCCTTGTCATCGCGCGGACGGTGGCGGCTTGGTCGGCCCCAACCTGTGCGATGACTTTTGGATACACGGCTCCAATTTCGTGGACAACCTGACCACGATTCTCAACGGGGTTCCGGCCAAGGGAATGTTGACTTGGAAAGGGGTTCTCAAGCCCGCGGAGATCCACGCGGTGGGCAGTTACATCTACACCATGCGCGGGACTCATCCGCCGAATCCAAAGCCGCCGGAGAACCAGCCGGCCCAACCGCAAAAGCCCAGCGAGTTCGAATGAAGCGCATGCCTGCCAAGACTGACCAGCCAAACGTTCACGAGCGCGTTCCCGGCACCCCAGCCGAGCAGGTGGACTGGAATGACTTTCGAGATCATTTGGCCACGGCGGACAAGAGCGGGCGACGCCGCTGGATCTATCCCAAGAAAATCGACGGACGGTTTTATCGCGCGCGGACTTATGTCAGCTGGCTTCTGCTGGCGGTGATGTTCGCGGGGCCGTTCATTCGCATTAACGGCAACCCGCTGCTGATGGTTAACCTCGTCGAGCGACGCTTCTCGATATTGGGCCAGATATTTTGGCCGCAGGATGTCGCGATCTTCGCCGTGGCGATGTTGTTGTTCCTGACCGGCATCATCGTCTTTACCACCGCCTTCGGGCGGCTCTGGTGCGGCTGGACCTGCCCGCAAACCCTGTTGATGGAAATGGTGTTTCGGAAGATCGAGTATGCCATCGAGGGGGACGCCAACGAGCAGCGCGCCCTGGCGGCGGCCCCGTGGACGGTGTCCAAATTTGCCAAAAAGGCGGGCAAACAGGCGGTGTTCCTGGCCCTTTCGTTTGTGATCGGAAACACGTTGCTCAGCTACATTATTGGCAGCGACCAACTCTTCCAAATCGTCCTGGACAACCCCTCCAACCACTTGCGGGGTCTCACTTTCATGGTGTTGTTCACTCTTTTGTTCTACGCCATTTTCGCGCGTTTTCGCGAGCAAGCATGCACGTTCATCTGCCCGTATGGCCGGTTTCAATCCACTGTCTTTGACGAGAACACCCTGGCGGTGGCCTACGACCACCGGCGGGGCGAGCCGCGGGGGCGCTGGCGGCGCGAGCAGGCGCCCGAGGAGCGCAAGCTCGAGGGCCTCGGGGATTGTGTGGGATGCAGCCAGTGTGTGAGCGTCTGCCCCACCGGCATTGACATTCGCAATGGCATCCAAATGGAGTGCGTCAATTGCACCGCGTGCATTGACGCCTGCGACGCGGTGATGACGAAAATTGGA
>CAZMLP010000544.1:0-7502 GCA_964566745.1 uncultured Verrucomicrobiota bacterium
CGCCGCCGCGCCGGCTGGCAACGGCGCCTGCCACACAATCAATGTGTCTTCCGTCCAGAGGGCGCCCTCCGCCTGGGCCGGGGCCATGCTCGCAGCATCGCGCGTCTTTCCGGGCGCAAAGATGGTTCCCGCCAGGCGTAGAAAGCGCCCTGCCTCCTCGTCCGTCGCCACCACAGTGGTGCGCAACGGCGTTTCCGGGCCATACACAAAATAGGCGGTATTGTCCCGCGCGTTGGAGTCCGCGGACATTTCCAGACTGCCCCAACCCGCCGGTCGTCCCGCTCCGAGTTCGACCTGATGCCGCCAGCGCAAGGATTGTCCCTCCAGCGCCACCTCGACCGCCGTCTTCGCCCCATCCACGGTCAGGCTCACCGGCATCTTCTCGCTGGCCTCGCTTAACCGCTGAAAATCAAAGCTCAATGACAACTCAGCTTTTTCGCCGCGTTGCCGCCGCAGCACTTCCCGCAAGGAAACGGAATTGTTCGCCTCGCGCCCCTGCCCCACGCTTAACAGCCGCACGCGAACCTTTTGCGGCATCGCCTCCAGTTGCGCGATCACGTTCTTCCAGCGCGAGTCCTCCGGCATCCAATTGCTTCGCTGCAAGTCGGACGCGATCCAGATCTCCGCCGCGCCCGCCTTGTTCTCGACCAGCCAGTTCGCCGCGGATTGCACCAAGGCGGGCAAGTCAGCGGCGGTGTCGGAAGGTCCCGCGTTCGGCAGTTCCGCGAACGTCCCTGCCTTTCCGACCTCCTGCGGTATTCGCAAAGCGCTGTCGATCAGGACGAGATGGCTGGCCTCCTGGTATTCTTTCGCCGCCGCCGCGATCAATTTCAGCGCCTGCTCGCGTCGTGTGGCGGCGCCGCTGGCCAGGCGTGTTTCCATGCTCGCCGAGCGATCCAGCAGGACCAGAATCGCGTCGGGCGCCGACGACAACGCCCACCCCACCCAGCCACCTGCCAGCGGACGACCGAGAAACAAGATCAATGCAAACAGCGCCAGCACCCGGAACAACAGAATGAGGAACTGGCGCAACCGCGCATGACCCGTCGAACTGCGCGTGGCCGTGAGGAGAAAACGCATGGCCGCCCAGGGTTGCGAACGGTGCCGCAACCGGTTCAACAGGTGGATCACCACCGGCAGAAAGATCAGCGGCAGCGCCCACAAAATGTATGGTTGAAGGAACGTCATCGGTACTATTCCGGCCGTTCAACGCCGGGCGGCTGTCACTGCACCCCCATCGCGGCCAGCCGGGCCCGCTCCACGAGGAAGTCCGCCAGCACCTGCTCGTAATTTTGATCCGTGACCACGAGGCGATGATCCGCCTTGAATTCGCGGCAGCCGCCCTTCAGCCGTTCAAGAAACTGGTGCAACTGCCGCAGATACTCGTCCCGCACGGTGGCCGGCTCGGTCACCAGGCTGAACGGGCTTTCCAAGTCCACGAACCGCACGGGACGGTCAAATTTGAAATCCAATTCCATCCGGTCCATCAACTGGAACAAGACCAAGTCATGCTTCTGAAAACGAAGATGCTGCAACGCGCCGAGCAACGGCTCGAGGTCGCAAAAGAAATCAGAAATGACCACCACCAAGGCGCGACGCCGGACACGCTCGGCCAGGTCATGCAGCGCCGCGACCAGGCCAGTCTCCCCCTCCGGCGGAATGTCCTCCAGCATTTGCAACAGGGTTTGGAGGTGCGCCGGATTCCGTCGCGGCGGCAAGTCTTTGACCGTTTTTGGCCCCACCGCGACCAGGCTGGCGGCGTCCCCTTGATGTACCGTCACATAGGCCAGAGAGGCGGCCATTCGTTTGGCGTAATCGATCTTCGCCTCGCCTTTGCCCGCGAATCCCATCGACGCGCTGGCATCCAAAACAAGATAGCACCGTAAATTGGTCTCGGCCTCGAACTCCTTCAGGTAAAACCGGTCCGAACGGGCAAAGACACGCCAGTCGAGCCGCCGGATGTCGTCACCGGGCGTGTAATTGCGGTATTCCGCGAACTCGACGCTGGACCCCCGGTGCGGGCTGCGATGGTGGCCCGAGACGTTTCCCTCCATCGCGAACCGCGCGGCAAGAGGCTGGGCCATCAACCGCCCGACCACTTGCGGGTCCAGGTATTTGTTCAGGCCCTCAGCCACGCTTGGTCTCCCCGCGCGTCGCCTCCAGCAGCCTTTGAACAATGGCCGGACTGGTGATTCCCTCCGCCTGCGCCTGGAAATTCGTCAAAATACGATGGGTTAACACTGGCAGCGCGACCGCCTCCAAGTCTTCGCGGCGCACCAGGAAGCTCCCGTCCAGTACCGCCTTCGCTTTGGCGCCACGGATCAGATATTGGATCGCGCGCGGCCCCGCGCCCCAAGTCACCCATTTGCGGATCCAGTCCGGCGCCTCTTTCTCCTTGGGACGGGTCATGCGGACCAGTTCCACCGCCGAGTCATAGATGTGATCCGGCACCGGCACTCGCTGCACAACCTGTTGGAACTCCAAAATCTGCTCGCCGCTGATCAAATGGGAGAGTTGGGCGGCCGCTCCCCCTGTGGTTTCGCGGGCAATGCGTCGCTCCTCCGTCAGCGTCGGATAATCGACATGAATGAAAAACATAAACCGGTCGAGCTGCGCCTCGGGGAGCGTGTAGGTGCCCTCCTGCTCAATCGGGTTTTGCGTCGCCAGCACGAAGAATGGCGAGGGCAACGGGAAAATACGCCCCGCCACCGTCACACGGTGCTCCTGCATCGCCTCCAGCAAGGCTGACTGCGTTTTGGGCGGCGTGCGGTTGATCTCGTCCGCCAGCACGATGTTCGCGAACACTGGACCCTTCACGAACACAAACGCCCGCCGTCCCGGCTGGTCCGTCTCCTGCAAAATGTCCGTGCCCGTGATGTCCGAGGGCATGAGGTCCGGCGTGAATTGGATCCGGTTGAAATGCAACGACATCACTTGGGACAGCGCGTTGACAATGGTCGTTTTGGCCAATCCCGGAACGCCCATTAGCAACCCGTGGCCACGCGCCAAAATGCAGATAAGCAACTGCTCGATCACCTGCTCCTGGCCAATAATCACTTTGGCCAGTTCGGTTCGCATTTTCCCGTACAACTCCCTTAGCCCGGAAATGGCCGCCACGTCGCCATCGCTGGCGTTGGTGGCCGGTGTCGGGGAAGAACCCCGCTGAACCGGGCTTTGAACCGTGTTTTGCGTCATAAAGTAGTCGGCGTAGTGAACGCGACGCCGCTTCCCCCGGTCAACACCAGACTTCGGCCAATGACGCTGCGATTCGTGTTTATTGTAAGCGGAAAACCGCGTTTCGCAAAAACCACGCGGCCACGGGTCCAATTTCCTTCCCCGTTTCGTGATGCCGGCCAAAAACATTGCATCCCGCAATTGGTTCCGGTTGGCGGCCGAACTTCCCGTGAATTTCTCTTGCCGGAAGGCAAAACCATGTCCTAATACAAGGGCAACCTGCGGTTGACACGGATGCGGCAACGTCGTCCTTGGGAACCGGTTAGGACGGTTATGTGCCCGCGTGGCGGAATTGGCAGACGCGCTAGATTCAGGTTCTAGTGAGTAACATCGTACAGGTTCAAGTCCTGTCGCGGGCACCAACATTACCCGGGATGCAATGACGGGCCGGGCGTTTTCCTTTTCCTGATGGGTGCCACCGTTCGCCAAGCAAGTGCCGCCGATTCAGCCCTGTGGCTGGACCTTTTCCGCGCCTCCGTGGGCGAGGACTACCCCGACAAGCAAGTTTACGAGACGGACTGGATCGCCAGCCAGTTGGACGCCTCCAGCGGCCATGAAACTTGGGTGGTCGAGGAGAATTACGCCTTTCAAGCCAGCATCTGTTTCCTCGCCCCCTCGCCCGCCAGCAACAACCCGGTCGCCAACTTGGGCCGTTGCCTGTTTCGGCCAGAAAGCTTCAAAAACGGGGCGGCCGAATCCCTCCTGCTCAAGATCAACGAGATCGCCGAGGAGCGGAAGCAACTGGTGGTGTGCCGTGTTCCAGCGGACGACAACCCGCAGCAAATCCTGTTCGAGAACCTCGGTTTCACCTGTGCCGGGTACCAGCCCTTCAAGCATTTGCACCGGGTCCGGCATGGCTGCCTTTTTTACATCTGGTTCGCCCGGCCGGATGTGGTCAACAGATTTCCCATTTCCGAATCGCTCTCCCAAGTCAGCGAACTGGCCGCGACGGTTCTTGGAAATTTAACCATCCCCAATCCTGTGTCCGTGCGGGACGGCGTCACCGGCTATCCCCTTAAGTCCGAGGTCCTGGTGCACGACAGCTCCTACGACGACTTCGACCTCTGGCGTCTCCAGGCGGAGAACATGAATCCGCCCCGGGAAGTCTCCACTGGTTATAATCTCGGCCAGGGGTTGATGCGCGCCTCGAATTCCCAACCCGCCCGCGCTGTGCTGGCCCAGCGTGACGCGAATTTCGTGGCCGGCATGGCTTTCAGCTTTGACGAGGTGGACCGGTGTCTCCGCATTGTGGACAGCTTCGCCACGGACGATATTTCCATTGGCGCGCTGCTCAACCACATCGTGAAGGTGGCGCAGGAACAGTTCGGCGCCGTGTATGTCGAGGTGGATGTGGTCATGACCGCGCCCCGCATGCTAAAGACCGCGGAGCAGCTTGGTTTTTCGCCCGTCGCTTACCTGCCGGCCTTCTTCAACCACGCCGGACGTTGCGCGGACGTGGTGAAACTGGTGAAGCTGAACATGATTTATTCCCTGGAGGGAATCTCGCTCACCACCCACGCGCGCGTGGTCGTCGATATCGTGGATCGCAGCTTCCAAGACCAGAAAGTGGGAGTGGCGGTTATCAACATGCTGCGCGGCCTGCCCATTTTCGCGGGCTTGGGGGACGGCGAACTTCGGAAGATGGCCCGCCTCTTCACCCAAAAGCTCTTCCGGCCTGCCGAGCGCATTTTCAACAAGGGCGACGGCGGCAATGAGGCCTACGTGGTCATGCGCGGCCAAATCGATATTTTCCTGGAAGAAGACGCCGCCAAGCCAATCGCTTCCGTTGGCATCGGGCAAATCTTCGGGGAATTGGCCTTTCTCGACGGCGCGGCGCGCAACGCCCACGCGGTGGCCACCCAGGCCAGCATCCTGCTGGTGGTCCAGCGCATCGCGTTCAATGAACTGGTTCAGCGCGAGCCTCACTTGGGCATGGTGGTGATGCGGAACATTGCCCTCGAGCTTTCCGGCCGGCTTCGCAAGACCAACACCGCCGTCAGCGCCGCCACCCGCCGCCAGTTGGGCTGATCATCAGGCTGCCGGTGCGAAGGACGGCCATTCGATCTCCGGACTTTTCTTGGTGGCTAAAAACAAAACGCCTCGCCAGCACTCGAGGCACTGGCAAGGCGTCAGCCGTTACCCAGACCAAATCTAGTATTTGAAAGCCGCGCTGTTTGTGCGCCATTTCGGCTCGGTGGCCCACAGTGCAATCGGCGCGTAGGACTTGCCGAATTTCAGAAACCGCGCGCTGCCATCCGCAAAGGCATAGTTTGAGCCGCCGCTACGGGAGTCATTCGGCGCCTTGGAATGGCGCGCCTGCTCGACCTCAGTCACGTCGTTGCCCACGCCCTCCAAAAAGTCCATGAAGAAATGCCCCGAATCGTGCTTCTTCTCCCCCAAAACGACTGTCTCGGAGGGCTCCAGAATCGCCGAGTCGTTCATGGACATGCCCACGATCGTGTTCATGCTGAAGTTCGGCACGTGAGCCTCAAAATAATCGTTCCAGCCATTGATAATGTAACTGCGGGCGGCGGAATCCACCGGGTATTGATTGGTGCGGGTCTCACCGGTGACCGGATATTTGGGCACCAAATCCGAGGGGCAGAGCAGGACCCGGTAATCTTTGAACGTTTCTTGCAGCTTGGTGGGCCAGCGGGGATCGGGATCCGCGTTGCTGCGGGGCGGATGCATGTTGTTGTGGTCATCAATATACAACCGCAACGAGATTCCCAGCTGGCGGATATTGTTGACGCACGCGATCCGGCGGCCCGCTTCCTTCGCCTTGCCCAACGCCGGCAAGAGCATGCCGGCCAAAATGGCGATAATGGCGATCACCACCAAAAGCTCGATCAGCGTGAAGGCGAACAGTCCCGCGGGGCGCGATTTGTTCGAAAAACGGGCACGACGGCTTCTTGATTGCATGATATTATCGGGCGGCTGATCGTTTCACTTTGTTTTCGGGCTCCAACCGGACTTTTTTCTTGTTGGCTCGAATATTCCGTGTCGCCACTCGTCAACGACTACGGGTATGACCCCTAAGAACCTCATCATTCTCGCGCTCGTCGCCTTGGCGGCGGGGGTCTGCATCTACAATCTCACCGACTGGTTCCGTCCGCCGGTTATTCAAATAATTCCTTCCGTTCGTCCCGTGCTCGGACCGGACCAGGCGGGCGAGGCTCTCCCGGTGACCTTTACCATGAACGCGGACTACCGGATGACGTCACTCCGTGTGGTTCCGGTGGCCGATGTGCTCAAGGAAAACAAGAATCCTCATTGCCTCTGGCACCTGACCACGGTCTCCAATTCCGAGCCAACTCGCGGCTTCGGCTACGGCATGGCCATCCCGGGGATGAAACCCGCCGACCCCAAGGCACCCTTGGAAAACCTCAAAGCGGACGTCCTCTATCGCATCTACATCGAAGCGGGCCGCGCCAAGGGTTTTGTCGATTTCAAGACGCGACCGGCGGGCTGATTAAACGACGAATTTTCAAGCGCGAATAATTCGTCACTAGGATTTCGTCATTCCAGCAGCTTCACCGTCCGCTTCTCCGCCGCGCTTTTCACCGCGCTATCCACGATTTGCTGGCCGGTCCGGCTGGTTTCCAGCGACAGCGGCCCGTCCACCAGTTTGCCGGACTCCAGGCAATGGATCACGTAATTGATCGGGTTATTCCCCGGCGCGCTTAACTTTTCCACGGGGAGATCGTATCCCTCCGGCTGATTCGCGGTCTGGATGCGCACTTTGCCTTCATAGTCGTAACTGCTGATGGTCCCGCGCGTGCCAACCAGCACAAAACCGCACTTCGGTTGCGTCTGGTTCACCCAGGGGTCCGTGAATGTCCCCCACCGCGTCTCGTATCTGGACAAGCCCGCCGCATAGCGGCATACGGTGATGCTGTGCTCGTCCACCTCCAACCCGGCTGGCTCATCCACCACCGTGGTGACTTCCAACGGCTTTCGACCATCGTGAAACCACGTCCCCAACGTCGCGCCGTAGCCAAGGTAATCGAGCATTGAGCCGCCCCCGCTTGCTCGCTTGTACCACCAACTGTTGGCCTTGTCCTCGGCTGTGGGGTGCAACTCGATCTTCGCGGACGAATGATACAACGGCCCCCGATTGCCGCCGTAATAATGTGCCTCCACCAAGTCGCCAATCGTGCCCTCGCTCAGCAGCCGTTTGGCGGCGACATGGCTGGCCACCCAGCGCAACGGCCAGTTGACGGCCAGTTGTTTGCCCGTCTTGCGCACGGTGGCAATCATTCGGTCCG
>CAZMLP010000545.1:0-2567 GCA_964566745.1 uncultured Verrucomicrobiota bacterium
CGGAACCGCGCCGCACCTCTCCCACCGGAATAAAAAGTTCCGCCTGCTTTGCTTTGCGTCGTCCAAGCGCCATCCCTTTCCGACGCTCCCCATCACGCCTTGTTCAATCATTCCATCGACTTTTTTGACGGGCTGCTAAGCTTGGGTTCTGACAAGAACTCAGTTTCCTTTTGTGGCAGTTGTAGCATCTCAAAGCGCCTGTTCCCCAAGTTGGATGAGGGTAATAGACTGCTCCGACCCAGTCCTTGGTTGGAGAAAGCGGTCCCGAGGGGAAACGGGAGTGGAGGCGCCTCATAATTCGGCTTTCGTGGATCGAAGTCGTCAGGAACCGCCAATACCGAGAGTTTAGTGGAGATCAAATGCCGCGGCGCACCATCGGTCGCTTTACTGCAATTTTACTGCAACCCGTCGTAAGTGCTTGATAATCAGTGGAGCGGGTGAAGGGAATCGAACCCTCGCTTCAGGCTTGGGAAGCCCACGTTCTACCATTGAACCACACCCGCAACCGCCGACGCAGTGTTGTTACCACGCTTTCCACCGCAAAGCAACTGGCGGCTGCACTTTTGTTTTCGCCCGGTGCCTGGACTTGACAATTTTCTCAGTTGCTTCCCAAGACAAGGGCAATTGAGATTGAAGCGCCCGGAAAAATCGACGCTAGCATCGCAACTGGCGGGCAAGCTTGTTCGGAATCAATTTTCAAGGCCGGCCTCCGCCTTTCCAACGAGCCTCGCGCCGAGTGGCCGTCTTTATCGCTTGTAGGCGCCTCCTCGAAGCGAGCCGCTAAACCCATGAAGAAATTGGCGGGCGAAAACCGTCAGGAGTTCCGTCAAGCGCGATCGCAAGTTGAATTCGTAATGAGATGTCTGTTTGTGCAAACACGCGCAAGCGGGATCGCCCTGGGGAAAGACTATAACGAGCGGGAGGCGAAAAAGTGTCGGTCAAAGGCAAAATCGTGTCAGCCAATGGATATTTCGTTGAGTGACGCGGTGATTTTTGCGATGCTTTTGGGCGATGCGAAGAGGCAAGTCGCCTGTTTGGGTGATGTTCAAGCGAGTCACTTCGCGATAGCGTGCGGCAACGTGGCGACGTGACTGCCTCGAAGTCAATTTGATCATCCAAAGCCATTACCGGGCTGGCCGTCACTCAATCGAGCAGCCGGCTCCTGAATCTGACCGAAGCATACAAAAACGGACTCATCATCATGAATAAATCGAGACGCGTTTCATTCCTCTTCCTTGGCGTGTTTGCCGGGGCGGCCTTGACGGCCGCGCTGGACGCCGCAACGGTGACGCTGCCAGTGAGCGCCGCGTATCCAGCGGGCGCCGGGAGCAATCCCGGCTTTGTGGTGCGGACGGTGCAAGCCCCGCAGGACGCAGTGGTGGGGAACAACTTGCTGCGCGCAATCAAACAGCTCAACGGCACCCTTTCGGACACCAACGGAGTGGCGGTGGCGAACGAGGCGATTCCCGGCGCCAACGCGGACGGAAGCTACAATGTGGATTTGGTAAATTTCGAAAAGGACGCGAGTCCGATGGACGTTATCGACATTGACAACAACGTGCTGGCGAGCTTTAACCCGGATTTCTTCCCGGGCATTCCCGGAACCGGCGGCGGCGCCTCGAACTTTGTCGCCGAGGTGGTCACTTATTTGTCCCTGCCTGCGGGAACCAACACCTTTGGTGTCAGCGTGGGCACGGACCGCACGGACGTGAACGATGACGACGCGTTTGCGGTGTTTGTGGCGGCCAACCCGCGCGACTTTTTTGCCACGAAAGTGGGCGAGTTCCAGCGGTCCGCGCCGGGATTCGTGGTCAATACCCACACGGAGACGCAATTCACCGTCGCGGTAACCCAGGCTGGCGTGTACCCGTTCCGGATTGTGTATTGGCAGACTGGCAACGGGGCCAACCTGCAATGGTATACCGTGAATAATGACACTGGCGAACGTTACTTGATCAACGACCCTGCCGGGCCTCAGACGATCAAGGCGTATAAAGAGGTCGCCAGCGCGGTGGTGAAGTCGCCCTATGTGGGAGAAGTCAGCCCGCCGCCCGGCTCGGACGGCAACAACCCGGCGACGGCGATTAGCGCGGTGATTATTGACGGCGCGACCACCGTGGCAACCTCAAGCGTCAAACTATTCCTGAATGGCGCGGCGGTGACCCCGCAGACCCTGGTGAAGAACGGCAACAAAGTCTCGCTCCAGTTCGCCCCGAACGCGGCGCGGACGGACAAAAACAATTTGCTGCGCCTGGAATTTGCCGATTCGGCCAGCGCGAAATACACGAACAGTTGGTCGTTCGGCATCAACCCGGCCAGCGGTTCTTCTTCCACGGTCGCGGGTCAATGGGACTTCGACCAGGGCAATCTGGCGGCGACGGTGGGCAAGCCCTTGCAATATTTGGATGGCGCCACCGGAGACACGGCGACGAAGACGAAATTTGGGACCACGACTGCGCTGGGTATTCCCGACATCAATGGTCAAGTGGCCAAAGTCATGGATGTGCCGGGCGACCTGTCGAACAAAATTGGTTACATCATGGACCACGGGATTTCGCCGAACGGCG
>CAZMLP010000546.1:0-4672 GCA_964566745.1 uncultured Verrucomicrobiota bacterium
GGCTCGACCTTCAAGATCGTGGTGGTTTCGGGCGCGCTCAATGATGGACTGGTCACGCTCAACGACATCTTCGACTGCGAAGGGGGGCGTTTCTACTACGGAGGCCGCACTTTGCACGATCACAAGGCCTACGGACTGTTAAGCGTGGAAAACATTATCGCCAAATCCTCGAACATCGGCGCGGCGAAAATCGGAATTCAAATGGGCCAGGAGCGGCTGTTTAGCTACGTGAAGAAATTCGGGTTTGGCGAGCGCACCGGCATTCCACTGCCGGGAGAGAGCGTTGGCCTGGTCAATGCTTTGAAGCATTGGAGCAAGACGTCCATCGCCAGCGTGCCCATGGGCCATGAGATTGGCGTCACTCAGATCCAGATGGCGATGGCGATGAGCGCCATCGCCAACCATGGCGTTCTCATGCGGCCGCTCTTGGTGGACCGGCTGGAGGATGACGCGGGTCGCGTGCTGGTGAAGATGGAGCCGCAGATCGTGCGCCAAGTGGTGAGCACGAACGCCGCGGCGCTCATGGTCGAGGCGTTGAAGCAGGTGCCCACCACCAATGGCACCGCCAAGGCAGCCAAGCTGGATTTGTACACGGTCGCGGGGAAGACCGGGACGGCTCAAAAAGCCGGGCCGAACGGGGGAGGGTACTCGAACGAGAAGTTTGTCACTTCTTTCATTGGTTTCTTTCCTGCCGATGATCCCGAGCTATGCATCGCGGTAATGCTGGACGAGCCCAAGAAAAGCCATCTCGGCGGCGAGGTGGCCGCGCCAATCTTTCACGAAATCGCGGAGCGGGCCGCGAACTATCTCAACATCACTCCAACCCGGACCACCGCCGCGCCCGGACCGCAACGGGCCCGGCCCCAAATGCTGGCCACTGGCACACCCGCCACCCGTTCCAATTCGAAACCAGCCGAGTGAGCCAAATCATGCTGCTCTCCCAAATCATCAAGGACGTTCCGCTCGTCGCGCTTGAGGGATCCCTCAAGTGCGAGGTGGCGGGGCTGGCCCATGATTGCCGGCGGGTGCGGCCCGGGATGATTTACGTGGACCTGCCGAAGGGAGGTCGCGGCTGCGAGGAAGAGGCGATCAATGCGGCGCTGGATCGCGGGGCGGCGGCGGTGATCTGCGAGCGCAACGGTTTCATGCCACGCCGCGCCACGAAAATTGTGGTGCGCAACTGCCGTGAGGCACTGGCCCGGGCAGCGGCGGAATTTCATTCACATCCGAGCCGCAGGCTGCGGGTCATTGGTGTCACCGGCTCCGGGAACCGGGCGGTCATTGCCTTCATGCTGAAACGGCTGCTCGAGGCCGGCGGGATGCGCGTCGGGATTGTCACCTCGACCATGCACGAGGTCGCGGATCGGCAATTGCCGGTGCCACGCCAGGGCCCTGAAGCCCTGGAGGTGCAACAGCTATTGGCGCAAATGGTGCGCGCGGGCTGCGAGGTTTGTGTGATGGAGGTTGGCTCCGCTCCACTGGATGCCGAGCGGACCCGAGGCGTCGAGTTCCATGCGCTGGTCTCGGTCCAATCGCCTTGTTTTCCAGACCCCTATTTTGCGAGCGGGGCCCACGCGGGGACCAATTTCGGGACCCTCGAACTTGCTCCGGGCGGCACGCGAATTCAAGTGAGCCTTGAGCCGGGAACTCGCGGACGGGATTGCGGTTGCCCGGCGATCACGATCGCGCGCGATAACGGCATGCCGGTGACTTTGCGGGCCACGATGGTGGATCTCAACAGCCGGGGCACGCGCCTTTCGATCGATGCCCAAGGACGGAAGTTTGTCTGCACCCTGCCGTTATGGGGACGGGCGAATGTGCAGAGCGCGATCGTGGCAACCGGCGTGGCGCTGGCGCTGGGAGTGCCAGCGGGCGATGTCCGCCCCGCTTTGCAGCGAATCACGCCCGCGCCGGGGCAACTCGAGGCGGTGACGGCCGGCCAGCCCTTCATGGTTTTCGTGGATGGCGCGCGCGACGCCACGGCGCTGCAGAGTGTTTTGATGAATTTGCGGGATTTGGTTCCCGGGCGCGTGTTGCTCGCGCTCGGGAGCCGTGGTGGCGAGGACGGGGAGCGGCGGTTTCATTTGGGACAAACCGCCGCTGCCCACGCCGACTGCACCTTGGTGACAACGGACAGTCCCCGTCGCGAGTCACCCTCGTTGATCGCCGGCCAGATCGCCGCCGGCTATCGCGCGTTGCGAGTGGATGGATACGGCGAGGAGCCCGAGCGGGAGCGCGCAATCGAGCGGTTGCTGCGGGCGGCGGAGCCGGGCGACGCCGTGCTGATCGCGGGCAAAGGGCATGAGACATTTCAAGAATTTGCGGACACCGTGGTGCCGTTTGACGACGCGGGGCACGCGCGGGAGATCCTCGAAGGATTGGGCTATGGGAAGGGTATAAATCGTTACGAGTTGCGGGCTGCAAGTATTAATCAAATTCGCGCTAGGAACGCGGAGCTTGCAGCCTGCAACACGTAACCCCCCCCCAGTTTTGCCAAACTTGTATCGCTGTGGAACCGCGAACCTTGTCCTACGTCACCCGGGCGTGCGGCGGGAACTTGCGGCACGCGCCACCGGACGCGCTGGCAAAAGGCATTGCCTCGGACTCGCGGGCAATCCGGCCGGGCGAGCTCTTCTTCGCGCTCGCGGGCGAGCGGTTCGACGGCCACGACTTTGTGACGGACGTCACCAAACGCGGCGCGATTGGAGCTGTGGTGAAGAACGGTCGTTGGCCGGCGGACGCAACGGGCGCGGCGATTGAGGTGGACGATCCGCGCGCGGCCCTGGCACGGCTGGCGGGAGTGTACCGGGCGGAATTTCAATTGCCCGTGGTGGCGGTGGGCGGCTCGAACGGCAAGACCACCACGAAAGACTTGATCGCGAGTGTGGCGCGCCAGCGGTTCCCGACGCTTTCGAGCGAGGCGAGCTTTAACAACGACTTGGGCGTGTCGTTGAGCCTGTTGCGGCTGGACGCAACCCACGCGGTGGCGGTGCTTGAGGTGGGAACGAACCATCCGGGCGAAATCAAGCCGCTCGCGCAGATGATCCGGCCCCGCTACGGCGTGGTGACCAGCATCGGGCGGGAGCATCTGGAATTTTTTCACGACCTGAAGGGCGTGGCGACGGAAGAGGGCTGGTTGGCCGAACTATTGCCGGCTGACGGGCGTTTGTTTGTTAACGCGGACAGCGCGGAGATGAGCCAGGTAATGGCCCGGACAAGCGCGCCGATCACCACGGTGGGCATCGCAAGTCGCGCGGACTGGATGGCGGACGAGATCCGCGTGGACGAGACTGGCACGCGGTTCAAAGCCATTGCCCCGAGTTCCGCGCTGTCGGGAGAGTATCAGACGCGGCTTTTGGGACGGCATCAGGTCACGAACGCGCTTTTGGCGCTGGCAGTGGGAGCGGAACTGGGTTTGGGGCGGGAGGAACTTCGTTCCGGTCTGCTCGCCTGCCAGCCGCCAAAATATCGGATGCAGGCGTGGGAACACGGCGGCGCCCGGGTGCTGGACGACACCTACAACGCCAACGCCGACTCGATGAACGCGGCGTTGCAGACGTTAATGGATTACCCCGCCAGCGGGCGGCGAATTGCCGTGCTGGGGGATATGGGTGAGCTGGGAGAGGCGAGCGAGGCGGCGCATGCGGAAGTGGGCAGCAACGCGGCCAAATTGGGCGTGCAACGGCTGTTCGCGGTGGGTCGCATGGCCGGAGTTATGGCCGGGGCGGCGCGAGCCGCCGGCTTGGGTGAAGTCGAGACTTTTGCGGAAGTGGCGCCGGCCGCCGAGGCGGTGCGGGCCTTCGCGCGGCCAGGCGATGTGATTTTGATCAAAGCCTCGCGATTCATGCGCCTGGAGCGCGTGGGCGCGGCGTTGCGGGGTCAACTGAATTGAACGGCGTTGAAAAAGAACCGAAATGACGCATTCAAAAAAAGCACGGGAGCATCCTCCCCGTCCGGCGCGGCGCGCGCGGACTCCACTGAACAGTCTCGCGGACGGGTTGCCCGGTTTCGCCTTGCGCTTGATGGGGCACCGCCGCCGCTGGTTGCGGAAACACTCGCCTTGGCCGGTGTCGCACCACGATTAAACAATGCTTTATTACCTGAGCCAGTTTTGCCTCGACCGCGCGGCCGGAACGGATTGGGCAAACTACCTTTCCGCCTTGCGCGTGTTCCGGTACATCACGTTTCGGAGCGCGGGCGCGGCGGTCACGGCTCTGTTGCTCAGTTGGTGGCTCGGTCCCAAAATAATTTCATGGCTCAAGGCGCTCAAATTTGGGCAGCAATACCAGGACAAGGCCGAGGAGGCTGGCGGCCTGGCCAACCGGCTCGACAAGCGCGGCACGCCGTCTATGGGCGGAATTCTGATCGTTCTGGTGCTCGACATGGCGACCCTGCTGTGGGCGCAAATGAACGCGTTGATTTTGCTGACGCTTTTGTCGCTCGTGGTGCTGGCGGCGCTCGGATTCTACGACGATTATCTCAAAATCACGAAGCAGGACAACCGGGGCGCAAAATCCAGGCTCAAACTTTGGGTGCAATTTGGGCTGGCCGGGTTCATCGCGGTTTATTTGTGGCGGTTGCCGCAAACCAGCCGGTTGATCACGGACGTGATGGTGCCGTTTTTCAAGTACCCCGTTCTATCGGGAGCGACCGCGGTGGGACTTTTGCTGAC
>CAZMLP010000547.1:0-3753 GCA_964566745.1 uncultured Verrucomicrobiota bacterium
CGCCAAAAAAAACGAGGTTGAACGACTTTACATGCGCGGATTGCCGGATCAGCCAGTCCACCGTGCCTTTGGCCGTCTTGTCGTCCATGACGCTCTTGTGGCCGTACTCACCGGCCCCCGCGTAGCAATAAACGCAGCCCAAATTACAAGACTGGGCCACCAGCAAGGAGACTGTGTTGACCACTCCCGCGTGATCTGGCGCGGGCGCGCAAGATGGCCCGTTGCCCTCTGCCACCAACCCCAGTTCCTTCAATTGCCGCAAGGTGTCCTCATCCAGGGAGAGATTGGGGACGCCCGTTTCCCCGGGCAGGGTTGCCAGCCAGGCGTCGTCCACATGACGCGCGGTCATGTTCTCCACATTGAAGAGGTAGGCGTTGTCCTCGTAAACAAATCCGTGATAGGGCAACAGCCTGACCCCTTCCGTTGGGGCGGTCGCGACGCTCATACTTTTTGGTGTTCGGTGGAAAGCAATCTCCAACGGTGCGCGGTCGTGAATCAATCCCAGAACATGCAGAAGACGCCGCCAATCTTGCCACTGTCGCAATAATCACAATCGCCACCCGAGACGCGGTTCAACTCCTCGTCCGTTAACTCGTTTGGCAACTGCAGAATGTCTTCCTTGGTGAAGTTGTACCCCGCTTCGCTGACAATTTTACGGCGCGCCTCGTTGTCCGGCGCGTTCGCGAGCTGTTGTTTGAAAGCAGAATCAGTCTTGATCCGCTCCACGAACGACTTTGCGCTTTCAACAGACATACCCGGTTAAATTTGAGAATTGAGGGGCGTGTGGCCCTATAATAGCCTTTTCTGCCCGGGTCGGTTCCTGGCAGGAAAGGCCGGGTCTCAATCAAACATGCTGCAGAACGCCCCGCGCGCGTCGCAGTAGCTGCAACCAGCGCCGGACACTTCCTTCAGTTCCTCGTCGGAAAGCTCGTTGGGCAGTTGCAGAACGTCCTCTTTGGTAAAATCATACCCTGCGTCCTTCACGATTTTCAGCCGCGCCTCGTTGTTGGGCGCGTCGGCCAGGCGTTGTTTGAAGGTGGGATCGGTTTTGACCCGGCTCATAAATGACTTTGCGCTCTCGAGGGACATTTTGGTTCCTGGGTTGGAGTTTTAGATCCAGTGGGATTTTGTGAAGCCGCCAAAAAGAGAATCACCGCAAAGATGCGGGGAATATTATGGTTAGTGGTTGATCCATAATGACGTCAGTTTGAGCAGGAGAGCAGAAATCTCCTCCCGTGGCCAACCGAAACCAGTTCCAACCGCAATTTTTGTCTCTTGAGCATCGGGGCACCGCTAGCCCGCAAAGTCAATCCAGCCCGTATTTCTCAATCCACGCCTGGGGCAGAGTGCCGAAACTGATGAGCCAGTTGTTGAATTGGCGCAGGCTCCAGCCGCGTCCCTCGACGAGTCTCCGGCGCAACCGCTCGTTTTCGAGCCGCCCCAACCAATAGCTCATCGGCACGCTTGGCGAGCCGGTGTACCAATTTACGTCGCCCTCCGCTCGCGCCTGGGTGAAACTCAAGTGACGCCGCATGTGCGCGGTGGCTTGATCGTAAGAATAGCGACCGGTTTGCAGGCGCAGATCCACAAGGATGCGGTGGCAACGCCAAAGCGCGTCGTGCAATTGCTGCACGCGCAGCCACGGCGAGCGGTCCACCTTGAGATCCACCATCATCTGCTCGCACCAGAGCGTCCACCCCTCATAGAAAACCGCGTGGGCAAAAAGCCGTCGCCAACGGCGCGGATGCCGGTTCGCCGTCACGAATTGCAAATGATGTCCTGGATATGCCTCGTGCGCGCAGGTGAGACCGAGCCCAAAATGCTGCTGGCGCTCGGCCTTCTGCTCCGCGGCGGAGGTTTTCGTGACGCTCAAATCATTGACCCAAAAAACGCCGCGCTGGCGTCGCTCGAAAGCCCCCGGTGAGGAATAGGCGGCCGTCGGAAACAAGTGCCGCATGAAGTCCGGAACCGGCCGCACCTGCAACTCGTCGCCCTTTGGAAAATCAACTGCCTTCGCCGCGCGGAAGGCATCCGCGACGCGCTTGGTTTGCGAGCGATAGACGCCGAGCAAATCCGCGCCGGGGTCCCACGCCTCGCGCGCCTCGCGAATGATCTCCTCCGCGCGCCGGTTTTTGCCGTGCTTGGCGCATTCCGTTTGCAGCAACGCGCCCACGCGCTCCACCTCGCCCAGCGCCAGCGCCTCGATCTCGCCGAGTGTGTAATCGAGCCCGAGTTGGTCCCGCACACGGCGCTGCAACGCGTTCGCCCCAATCGCGAAAGAACCCTCCGGCGCGAGCGGCCGCGCCATCACATGGTCGTGGTAACGCGTGAACGCCTGGCGCGCCCCGGCAATGAGTTGCGCGTCCCGCGGCGTCTTGCCCGCGCGCTCCAAATATGTGGCGACAGCGTCGAACAGTGATCCAGCCGTGGCGGCGGTCTGCTCCATAATCTTGCGCCAGACCCGCTCGGGCTGGTCGATCAAGGAGGCCGATTGCTCCAGGTATCGGGGAGTGGCGCGGAGCAGGGCGCGGAGATTGCGCGCCGCGCGGGCGGGCTCGTCGTCGCCTCGTTGCAACTCGTGCAGCAAGATGTTCAACACCGCGTCGAGCGCGCCGGGGTCGAGCGTGTGTCGTCCGCGCGCGAAATCCTCGCACTCACGCAGGAGTTGCGAGCGGAGGGCCAGGCGGTCGAGATGCTGCTCGCTCGTCAGTTCGCGTGGGGAAAGCGTGTCCAATCGTGAAAGAGTTTGCTGGCGGCGTTTTTCCCAGCGAACTTCATGAGACAGCGTGGCCGGGCCGAGCTTGCCCTCGCCTTCCTTTAGACCGGCGAAGGTGGAGACGACGGGATGCTCCGCCAGCAAAGGCTCGAAATAGCCATCCAACAGCGCCTCGAAGCGCCGCGAGGTTGATGTTTCCATGCGCTTAAGAAGCCACGCCCTCAGGGCCGGGTCACGAGAAAAGGAGCGTCTCGCTGAACTTGAGGCTTGGCTTGGTCGCAAAGGGGGGTAAAATGCACGTTGTGCGAAACAAGACCAGCGCCGGCCTGTTGATGTTCCGCGTCCAAAACGGGTCGTTGGAAGTCTTTCTGGCGCATCCCGGCGGGCCGTTCTTTGCGTGCAAGGACGAGGGGCACTGGACCATTCCCAAGGGCGAGATCGAGCCGGGCGAGGACATGCTGGCGGCCGCCGTTCGCGAGTTTGCCGAGGAAATTGGCATCGAGCCGCGCGGCGAATATCTTGAGCTTGGCTCGGTGCGGCAAAACCGGACCAAAACGGTTCACGGCTGGGCCTTCGAGGGGGATTGGCAAGCCGACCAACTCGTGCGCAGCAATCAATTTGAAATGGAGTGGCCGCCGCTGTCGGGCAAACGCCAGAGTTTTCCCGAGGTGGACCAGGCCGCGTTCTTCAGTCCGGACGCCGCGCGTCGAAAGATAAAACCGACGCAGACCCCTTTCATTGACCGGCTGGAAGCCGCGCTTCAGTCCCGCCGGGCGCTCTCTGGGCTTCGTTAAAGCCGTTTTCTTTCAACAGGCTTCGATTAAAGGCCGGTTTTACGGGTGGCTTCGCGGTGAGAGTCGCCCTCAAAGTTCGCGGCCGCGAGGTCGGGGTGATAGACCCTTCCCTCGTAGCCAACCACGTAGATTTCGTCACGCTCGTCCGCTGCGCAGGACGCGATGCCCTGGTCCCGCCGTGACGGTCAAGGTCAAGGCGGAGTATCTTGCCCAAGTGCGTGGTCGGTCTTGACCACGCCCCTG
>CAZMLP010000548.1:0-2190 GCA_964566745.1 uncultured Verrucomicrobiota bacterium
TAACCAGGCCGGACCTGTTGCCGGCTCCCAAACGCGCTTGCTGGGCAATCCAGACATGACTTCCGAGAAATTGATGGCGTACGAGATTGGCGTCCAAATGCGGCCGTTGAATCGTGTGTCGGTGAGCGTGGCCACCTTTTACAACGTCTATGACGATTTGCGGGCCACCAGTGCCTTGCCGGTTCAACCGGGCGTCCCCGTGATTTTTCCGGCCACGGACAACAACGCGATGACCGGCGAGAGCCTCGGGTTTGAGATCGGGCCGGTTTGGCAGGTCACGGATCGATGGCGGCTGCAAGCATCTTACACGTTCTTCGAGATGGCGTTGCACGCCAAGCCGGGCAGGGCGCTGGCCACGTCGGAAAGCGCCGAGGGCACGGCGCCCCGGCAGCAGTTTAGTCTGCGCTCCTCGCTGGATTTACCCCGTCACTGGCAACTGGACGCCGGCATTCGTTACGTGGACGGTTTGCCGGCTTTGGGCGTGCCCGCCTATCTCGTGACGGACGTTCGGCTTGCCTGGCAGGCGACCAAGGACTTTGAATTCTCCGTGGTGGGCCAAAATCTGATGGACCGGAGTCATTTTGAGTATGTCTCTTCCTTTGTGAAGGCGGCCCCCGTGGAAATTCAACAAAGCGTGTACGCCCAAGTGGTGTGGAGATTTTGATGCCCTGCCTGTCCCACGGCCCGGCAATGTGTGCCCGAGACCGCGCGATGCGACTCGTTCGCCGACGCGCGCTCATTCGGGTCGTTTGGCTTTTGTTCGGGGTCGTTTTGGGGGTGGGTCCCCAAAACACCATTCGCGCCGCGGAAATCAGCGAGTATGCCTTGAAGGCGGAATTTTTGTGCAATTTCCCCGACTTTACCACTTGGCCGGAGACCGCGTTTGCCACGGCGGAGAGTCCGATTGTCATTGGCATTCTAGGAACGGACCCTTTCGGGAGCGTATTGGACCAGACCGTCGTCCGAAAAACGATCAATGGACGGCACTTGGTGGTGCGGCGACTCAAGGACTTGTCCGGTGCGCGGGAATGCCATGTGCTGTTCATTGCCGAATCAGAAATGCGAAAATTGCCCGAGATATTGAATTCTCTCGGGAGCAGCCCTATTTTGACGGTGGGTGATAGCGAAGGCTTTGCCCGGCGGGGAGGCATGATCAATCTGCGCCTCGAGGGACGAAAAATCCGATTCGAAATCAATTTGAAGGCGACCGAGCAAACCAATCTCCGCCTGAGATCCCAACTGATCAAGCTGGGGACACTGGTGGGCGACAAGCCCGCCGGGGACCGGTGATATGCGACGCTGGTTCAACGATCTGCCCATTCCTCGAAAGCTGGTCCTGCTTATTGCGGGAACCAGCGGAGTGGCGTCCTTGCTGCTTTTCGGACTGCTGATCGGGCTGGCCGTGGCGGATTTCAAGCAGGCCACGATTCGCAATGCAATTGGCATGGCGAGCATCCTGTCCTACAACTCCACTGCCGCGTTGGAGTTTGACGATGCCGGGACCGCCCGTGACACGCTGAACATGCTGCAATCCAACCCGCGCGTCTTGTTCGCTGCCATATTCCGTCCGGACGGAACCGAGTTCACCCGTTATTCGCGCAACAGCCGGTCCGCGGCGAGCGATCCGCCCTTGCGACCGGAAGGGAGCTATTTTACGGAAGGGGATTTGACATTGTACCGGAATGTCATGCTGAACGGTCGCCAGATCGGCACCATTTGCATGTTGCTGGATCTGCGGGAAACCCGCGCCCGCTTATGGCAATTTGTCGGGATGATCTCTCTTGCCCTCGTGGGGTGCGCCGCGATCTCGGTTTTGCTCTCTGTGCGGCTGCAGCGGATCATTTCCCGTCCTATCTTGGACTTGGTGGCGGTGACCCGCACGGTCGCCGAGGAGAAGAATTACTCGTTGCGCGCAAAAAAGAGGGGCGCGGACGAGATCGGGCGGTTGATCGACGGGTTCAACGAGATGCTGGGCCAGATTCAGGCGCGGGACGCCGCCTTGCAGCAGGCACATGACGAGTTGGAGTTGCGCGTGGCGGAGCGAACCCGGGAATTGAACGCGGAAATCGCGGACCATCGCCGCGCCCAAGTGGAGTTGCGCGCGGCCAAGGAGGCCGCCGAGGGAGCAAACCGCGCCAAAAGCGAGTTCCTCGCGACCATGAGCCACGAGATTCGCACACCGATGAATGG
>CAZMLP010000549.1:0-1643 GCA_964566745.1 uncultured Verrucomicrobiota bacterium
CCTTCCAAATCGTCGATGACCGGCTGGTGCTGCAATATAGCAAGGGCGTGCGGGACAGTTTTAACAAGGACGCCAAGGGCAATCTCTCCAAGGCGGAGGCTAATTGGCCGGGCCTCGTGGAAAAGAACGGGAAATAAAATGAATCCACACGCCCGCGCCGGCTGCAACTGCGTCTTCACCCCCGCCGGGATGGAAACCCTTTCCACGCCGCTGCTCGTCACGAGCTGGGTTTGCCGGCTCGTGGCGGCGGTAATCCTGCTCCAGACGCTTTATTTCAAATTCTCCGGGGCCGAGGAGTCGGTTTACATCTTCACCAAACTGGGGATTGAGCCGTGGGGGCGGTACGCCAGCGGGGTGGCGGAATTGTTCGCGGGCGTGCTGCTGCTGTTTCCCGGCGTCAGTTGGCTCGGGGCGCTGATCGCGGCGGGCGTCATGCTCGGCGCCATCGGCAGTCATCTCGCCAAACTTGGCATCGTGGTGAAGGATGACGGCGGACTGCTCTTTGCCCTGGCTTTGGTTGTTTTCGTTTGCTCCCTCGCCACCCTGTTCATTCACCGGCGGCAAATCCCCGTCGTCGGCAGTCATTTTTCCCGCTGAGACCCATGAAATCCCCACCCAACGAGATCGTTCAATCTGTTCTCGAAATCCTCGCGCAAGGCGAGTCCCTGCTCGCGCAACTCGGTGACGGGGATTACACGCGGAGGGTGCCCGTTGCTTTCAACGCCTCCATCGGCGGGCACTACCGGCACTGCCTCGATCATTTTCGCAGCCTGCTCGGCTCGGCGACGGAGGGCGACTTGAACTACGATCATCGCGAGCGCGGCACCCTCGTCGAGAGCGACCGTTTCGCCGCGTTGAACGCGACGCGGGAATTGCGCGAGGGTTACCAGCGCCTCGATGAGGCCTCCTTGCACCGGCCGCTGGCGGTGACCTGCAAAACCAGCTACTCCACCTCCGGCTCCCAGACCGCGCCATCCACCTTCGGTCGCGAGATCATGTATTCGGTGGCGCATGCCGTCCATCACTACGCGCTTATCGGCGTGATGGGGGGAATTCTCGGACTTGAACTCCCCCCCGGTTTTGGCGTCGCGCCATCCACGCTCAAACACCGGACGGAGCCGGCCCAAATCGCCGCTTGAACCCGATGACTGAAACCTTGCCATTAGCGCCGGCCGCCCTCGCGGAATGGATTCCATTCGCGAAGGCCGCCGGCTTCTTTCTGGCCACGTTTGTCCTGGAGGACGCGGCGGCGGTCGGCGCGGGCTTGTTGCTCGCCACGGGCGGCATCTCGTGGCCGGCGGCGTTTGCCGCCTGTTTTCTCGGCATCTGGATGGGTGACGCCGGGCTTTACGCGCTGGCGCGCTGGGCTGGCCGCGGCTGGTTCGAACGCTCCTCGCTGCGCCGCTTTGCCGCGAAGGTTTCTCGCAGCGAGCGTTGGTTTGTCGAGCGCGGCACGCCCATTTTGGTTTTCAGCCGCCTCGTTCCCGGCGCGCGATTGCCCACATATTTGGCCGCCGGATTCCTGCGCGTTCCCTGGCCGCGCTTTTTGCTCGTCACCGGCGTGGCGTCTTGCGCCTGGACTGCGGTCATTCTCCTGCTCGCGCAAACGTTCGGCGGGCGATTGGCGGGCTGGCTTGGCGCTT
>CAZMLP010000550.1:0-2000 GCA_964566745.1 uncultured Verrucomicrobiota bacterium
GCAGGAATCGGGTTCGCCCAATGCAAGGCGCCTCGGGCATTGCTGAGGAAATCCGGGGCAATGGCCACTTGCCAGCGCGAGCCGAACCAAGCCCGGAAGGCCAGCGCGTCCCGCCGGACCCAAAACAGGCACTCCAGCAAATAGATGACCGCCAACGCGATCGCCAATGACTCGCGGTCACTCATTCAGACGGCGCGTTCGACCGCGACCGGTCAATGCGCCTGGTCCCGGGATTTGCCAGTGAATAGCTTCTTGATGCCGCCAATCACGAAGGCAATCGCGACAATGACCAGCTTGGCAAATTTCTTGAAGAAACCGAGGAGCAGGCCAAAGAAGCCAAGTTTATAGGCAACCGCCGCCGCGCCACCCACCACCAGCGCGCCCAGGCCATATTTCGCAATCTTGTCGCCCGCGCGAAACTCGGCGTACGACTCGCCCGTGGTGTAACTGAAATTCTTGAGCAGGGAGCGGAACTCCGGAAGCGAGGCTTCCACCGAATCAAGCTTGTCCACCAAGGTGACTTCGGTCACGCCTTTCCGGCCGAGGATGCGGACGTTGTAATTCACAAACTGCCGCCCCTCGCTCTCCGCGAGGATGGACCATTCCAGGTTCTTGGTCACGTCGTTGTAATTCGGCTTCACGTGCCAGCCAACGATCTTCATGGGCGGAATGCCCCGTTCCGCGCGGTATTTGTTTCCCTCCTCGGTGCCCTCGCGGATGGTCGCAAGCAACTTGTCGGCATTGAGCTTGTCCTTGTCATCGTCCTTCACGTAGCCGACATCATCGAACTCAAACACCGCCCACCACCGGTTTGAGACGCTTTGCACCAAGCCCAATTCACGACCGTTGCTGCGGTTGCCGGCCATCACCAGCAGCTTGGCCGCGTCTGACGCGCCGAGGAACCGGAAGCCCCCGGGCACCTTGAGCGAGGCGCGCTGTTTGAGGTCACCCGTCACCGGCCCGGCTTTCCACGGCAGGGATTCGAGCGGATTCTTTTCGCCTTTGGCCGTTTTATCGGCGGCCTCATCCGCCGCAAAAAGGATTTGGACCGAGCAAAGAAAAACCAGGGACAGCTTCCCCAACAGCCGCCAGGAAGAACCTCGAATGCACAATTTCATGCATGTCCTTCATCTCTGGTTCAACGCCGTGGGTCAAGCCAACAATGGTGACAAAGGCCGCCAACCGGAGACCAAGACGGAAATTCCAGGCCAATCTGCCTTTTCATTTCACGAACCTTTTCGGAAATGGGGGCGGGCAGCCGAGGCAGAAACACACCCGGCCGACAAGCGGATTTTCTGGGCGCAAGCAATTTTCCTCCGATTTCCGAATTGAGGTTCGCCGCGAACGCTGCTAGCGTGTCCGTCCTGAGAATAGCGCATGTCCTTTCCCGCACCCACCACCAATCAAGCCAGGCTGCTCTGGATATCTGTCACGGCGATTGCCGCGGCGGTGTTGCTGGCGGTGCTGGGATTTTTGGTGTTTGGATTTGCGTGGCTTGTCAATGAGTTGTCCGGCGTCCTGCTCCCGCTGGCGATAGCGGGGGTGATCGCATATCTACTGGACCCGGTGGTCGATTTTCTGGAGCGGCGAAACATCCCTCGGTCGCGCGCCATCGTGCTGGTGTTCTTCCTGGCGGTGGCATTCACGTTGATTTTGCTGGCCACGGTCGTGCCGCAATTGGTGGTGGAAATTTACAAACTCACCCTGCAACTGCCGGGAATCGTGGCAAAGGCGCGTGAGACGATCGGAAACTGGCTCGCAACCTCTCCGCTGGGCGCGAAAGCGCGGCAGGCGTGGGACGAGCAGCTCGGGAAATCAGCGCAAACCTGGATGAGCGACCAACTGCCGGTTGCCACCACCTGGCTGGTGGGCAAGGCGACCCAAGTGGCCTCTTGGGCGAGCTTTTTGGCGGGCCTGGCTTTGGTGCCGGTGTACGTCTTTTACTTTCTGCTTGAAAAACGGGGCATCCAGCGCCGCTGGACCGATTACCTGCCCCTCCA
>CAZMLP010000551.1:0-5256 GCA_964566745.1 uncultured Verrucomicrobiota bacterium
CTTGCTCACCGCCGAGCCCTGTATCATCCGCCGCGTGCCGGATCTGAGCGATGTGAAGTTCATGGGGCAAATCCTCGAATCGCTCGGCGCCAGGGTGCGGTTCGAGGGGGACACTGTGCATGTCCATGCCGCGCGCATCCACGGCGTGGGTGATTATGATCTCGTTCGCAAGATGCGTGGTTCGATCTGCATTCTTGGTCCGCTGTTGGGCCGATTGAAGAAGGCCAAGGTCTCGCTGCCCGGCGGCTGTGTCATTGGCGCGCGCCCCATCGACCTGCACTTGAAGGGAATGAAAGCGCTCGGCGGCAAAGTGACGGTCGAGGCGGGTTACGTGACGGTCAAAGCGCCCCGCCTCCTCGGCGCGGAATTGTTCCTGGGCGGCCGGGCGGGCCCCACCGTGCTCGGCACGGCGAACGTGATGATGGCCGCAACCCTGGCCGAGGGCATCACTGTGATCGAGAGCGCCGCTTGCGAGCCTGAGGTCACGGACCTCGCCAATTTCTTGATTTCGATGGGGGCAAAGATTCATGGCGTGGGCAGCCCTACCATCACCATTACCGGCGTGAAGGAGTTGCACGGTGCGGAACACGAGGTTATTCCGGACCGCATTGAGACCGCCACCTACGCCATCGCGGCGGCCGCTACCGACGGCGAGGTGACCATCAAGGGAGCGCGGCCGGATCATCTCCAGGCGGTGCTCGATAAACTTCGCGAGGCGGGAGTAAAGGTGGAGCGAAACGGGTCTAACCTCACCGTGAAACGCAACGGTCGTCTCAAGCCGGTGGACATCACCACCTTGCCCTACGCGGGTTTCCCCACGGACGCGCAGGCGCAGATGATGGTGCTCATGGCGTTGACGCCGGGTATTAGCATCATCACCGAGCGCATTTTCGAGTCCCGCTTCATGCACGTGAGCGAGCTGGCCCGTCTGGGGGCGGACATTGCGATCGAAGGGCCGAGCGCCATCGTCAAGGGCGGACCGTCCTTCAGCGGCGCCCCGGTAATGGCCAGCGACCTCCGCGCCTCGGCGGCGCTGGTCATCGGCGGCATGGTCGCCAAAGGCTCGACGCTCGTGAAGCGCATCTACCATTTGGACCGTGGCTACGAGAAGATCGACGAGAAGTTGAAGCGTCTCGGCGCCCGGATCGAGCGCGTGGAGGAGACATGAAACAGATCATCACGATCATCATTATTCTGGGCGTGCTCTACTTTGCCCGGGAATTCAACGACTACTGGAAGGAAGTGAAGCGCAAGAACGGGGTCGAGGAAAAAGGCGCGCCCGCCGCTCCGGCAGCGACCGATCTGCCCGGCATGCCGGAGAATTTCGAGGCCTCCTGGCAATCCGCCAAGGCACGCGGCGTGGTGGGCATGAAACAGTGGCTCGATCTCAACCGCCGCTTCGTCCGGGATCCCCGTCTGGCCGCCATCCAACTCGATTACGTGGTGCTCGTGGCCTCCGGCAACCGCGTTGAGGCGCGAACGGTGCTGGAAGACGTGGGTCGGCGAATCCAGCCTGGCTCGCCGGTTTTCGAGCGCTACAAGAAGCTGCAGCAGACCTACGGGCAGTAAGATACCCGGCCCCCCGGGGAAACGATCGCTCAGGGACGGCCCGGCGGGAGCCGTGCCTCTATTTCTTGTCTGGCGGGCAGTATCATGATGGAGGGTCTTCCAAAAATCGCCCGCCTCTGCCGCCTTTTTTGAGTTCTGCCGAAAGCCGGTTTTTCTCGACGGGGCAAGACACCTTCGCTTTCATCGCGACGTGACACCGCCTGGCAAACGCACCGTCAAAAAACTGGCCTTCGAGCGCCAGTTATTGGCGGGCGGAATCACCCTCATTGCGGGCGTGGACGAGGCAGGGCGGGGACCGCTCGCCGGGCCAGTGGTCGCGGCAGCCGTAATATTTCCGATGGCGTGGTTGCACGACGGCTTGCCCAGGGAGTTGCGTGGCTTGAATGATTCCAAGCAACTGACGGCTGCCGAGCGCGAGGAGTTTTACACCCGGCTCACCACGGACGCGGAGATTCGCTTCGGCTTCGCTGTCGTTGCCCCGGAAATCATTGACCTCATCAACATTTTGCAAGCCACCCACCGCGCGATGAACGAGGCGCTGGCCTGCTTGCAACCGGCGCCCGCGCATGTGCTGGTGGATGGCCTGCGCGTCCGCACTCTTCGCTATCCGCAGACATCGATTGTGGAGGGTGACGCGAAGAGTTACTCCATCGCGGCGGCCAGCGTGATCGCCAAAGTCACGCGCGACCGGCTGATGCTGGATTTTCACCGCCAGTTTCCCGAATACGGTTTCGCAGATCATAAAGGTTACGGCACCCCGCAGCATTTGGAGGCCATCGCGCGTCACGGCCCTTGTCCGATTCATCGCCGTAGCTTTGCCCCCATCAAGCAGCCCGAACCCGAACTGTTCCCCTGGCCATGAGCCTCTGGCAACGCCTCAAAGGGAGCTGGCTGGGCGCGCCGGAGCCGGAGCATCTTCGCCGCGGGCGCCTAGGCGAGGAGGCCGCGAAAAAACATCTCACGCGCCTGGGACTAAAATTCCTCACCGCCAATTTTCACTCGGACCGCGGCGAAATCGACTTGGTGTTTCGCGACAAGGATTGCCTGGTGTTTATCGAGGTGAAAACCCGTTCCAGCGAGGCATGGACCCGACCGGCGGCGGCGGTGAATTCCGGCAAACAACGCCGTCTCTCCCAAGCCGCGCTGGATTACCTAAAACTCCTTCGACGGCCGCCAGTGATTCTCCGGTTTGACATCGTCGAGGTGCTGCTCGCCGAGGATCAAACGATTCGCGAGGTGCGGCATTTGCCCAACACGTTCACCCTATCACCACCCTATCGTTACGGCTGAAATCGGTTGGCCAGTTACTCATCACATCATCCGAATAAGTTGTCACGGAGCAGTGATGTTTGATCCGGCCCGGTAAGTGCCCAGCGCGATGGAAAGACGGGCATGGGCGGGAGTTCCAAAGCGATTGAGGGTGTAAGTTTCGCCGAGGACGGAGTGAATCGTTCCACCTTTGAGATAGGCTCCCATTTCATCCCAATGGGGGCCATCTCCCGTGGCCTTGTGCATTTCCAACGCCCATTGATCCTTGGCTCCCTCGATGATACGGAGATTATTTATCACCCAGTTTAATGCACCACCACCGCAGCCGCGAATGAAGATTTTGTTCGAGATCAGTAACGAGGCCACGCCGATCAACCCCGCCAAAAGCAACGCGTCCCAATGCGCGCGTCGCAGTTTTATCCTTTTCATTAACTAGTCCCACACCAGGCAATGCCAAAAGTTTCGCCGCTATGTTTTACGGAGCGATGATGACTGATCCCGCTTGGTAGGAACCCAATGCGACCGGAGTTCGAGCAAAGGCTGGCGTGGCGATCCGATTCAAAGTGTAAGTTACACTCGTGTAACGAGGAACAGTGCCGCCTTTCAAATAAGGCGCAATGTTTGTCCATGCCGCGCGGCCGTATGGCGGTATTTTATTCTCAAGCGCCCACTGACCCTTGGCCCCCTCAATAATACGCAAATTATTGATGACCGCGAGAGTGCCGTCGCCACACGCGCATGGACGTATCGACGGCCAAATCAGCAGAGCAACGACCAGGGCGAGCGTTCCAAGAACCCAACTGGAGAACGCCCGTTCTCTTTTGGGAGAAATCGGCGGTTTCATCTTTTTGATTGGACACCGCGTGCTCCGGGCCGTTTCACCCGACCGTTACGCCACCGGCGCCGGCTGCGGCTTGACCTCGCTGTAATCGAACATCTTCCGTTCCTTGATCATTTGGGCGACGATGGGCGGAACGCTGTTCTCCCACGAGGGGTCACCGGAGCGAATCTTGGCGAGGACATCGCGCGAAAAGATCGGCAGGCACGCTTCCTCGAAATCGCGCAAACTCTCGATATAGCGGTTCTCGATCAGGTAGGAGTAGAGATGGCGCAAGTGCGGCTCGACCCGCAAGTTGCTCGCCGAGATAAGCGTGCCGGTCTTCGGCTCCCGCAACGGATAGACGTAAAGCTTCAGGTCGTTCTTAAACAGGCGCCCGAAGGATTCGAGAATGCCGCCATCGAGGTCGGCATAATACTTGTCCATGAACACCTCGCGCAGGCTGGGAACGCCCATCGCGATGCCGATCATTTTCTTGGTGTACCGGAAGAGATAAGCGGCAAGGCGATGATACTCGCCGTAATTCGAGATGAGCACCGTCTTGCCCAAGGCCGCGAGGATATCCACGCGGTCGAGAAAATCCTCGTAATTGATGCCGCTCTCCGTGGTGAGGTTTTTCATGGTCATCTCCATGAGCACCACGATCTCCTCGCCCTGCACCTGCGGCTCTTGCACGAACATGCCTTGCGCGCAATTCAACATGTCGAGCGTCACCTTCGTGACCGGCCGGAAGCTGCCGCGCTCGACGAGGATGGCTTTTTTGTAGAGCGCGTCGGCGGGCTGCACCATCTCGCCATTCGCGGTGAACATGGCGGCGTTGGTAAGGCCGTTTTGCACCAGTTGCAGGCTCATCACGCGATTGTCCACGCCTGTGAAGGCGGGACCGGAAAACTTGATCATGTCCACCTCAACGCGGGAGGTGGTGAGGTTGTCGAGCAACGACACCAGCAGTGCCTCCGGGTTCTGGTGATGATAAATCGCGCCGTGGATGAGGTTGACGCCGACGATGCCCAAAGCCTCCTGCTCGGTGACGTTCTCCTTGTCCAGCAACCGGACGTGAATGACGATCTCCGACGGCTCGCCGCGCGGGTGCCCTTGGAAGCGGACGCCCAGCCAGCCTTGGCCATCCTCCGGCCGGGAATAGCTACGAGCCACGACCGTGTCCGCAAAGACGAAGAACCGGGTGGTGTCTCCCCGCTTGGACGCCAATCGCTCGACGAGCAGGGTGTACTCGTGGTCCAGCATCGTCAGCAGGCGCTGCTTGCTGACGTAACGGTCCGCGTGCCCATAAATGGCGTCGCTCACCGTCATGTCATACGCGGAAATGGTCTTCGCGATGGTTCCCGCCGCGCCGCCCACCCGGAAGAACCAGCGCGCCACCTCCTGGCCGGCGCCGATCTCGGCGAAGGTGCCGTATTTGCTGGGGTCCAGATTGACCTGCAACGCCTTCTGGTGCGTGCTGAGGATTTCGCGGTTCATGCTGTTGGTAGGTTCGGCCATAACACGAGTTTGCTTGAGGAGAAAGGGCGGTTTGCCGTGCCGTCAGGCCTTGCTTTTCCGAACGGCCTCTTTCTTTTCCT
>CAZMLP010000552.1:0-2349 GCA_964566745.1 uncultured Verrucomicrobiota bacterium
GTCGCGTTGTAGATGGCGCACAACTCGCACGCGGTGGCGGGCGCGACAGTGGCCAGCAAGGCCGGTAATAACCAATGGCCCGGCCTCATGGGGTGACTCGCAGCCGGTAGAAGCGATGCCCGTTGGTCATTGGGGTTGGATAGATCCAATGATTAAAAAAGGGTTGGGCGGGAATGACGAACAGATTCGCCCAGGCATTGCTGCCCGCGCCGGGATTCACCAGCGCGTCCGTGTATTGCAACTCGTATTTTCGATAGGGTTGCGTGTCGAAATGAACCGTGACCTGATTGGTCTGGAAACGGTCGATGAAGGAGATGGTTACCGGATCGGCGGACTGTGCGTCCCGGGAACGCAGGCCAAAAACGACCAGGCCGCCCAACAGGAGCAGCCCCGCGAAACGCGAGCCGACCCGGCCATTTGGCGGGATTCTGGCGCCGGTTTTATTGGTGAATTTGCGGAAAAGCACCGCCTTTCCCATACCGTAATTTCGCACTTGGAACAAGCGTTTTGGCCGATGAATCACGAGCAAACGCCCGGTTCCAGGCCACTTCCCGAACCGTCAAGCCGCCTGGAACGCCCGTTGACAGGATGTTTCCCGAGAAAAGAAGCTCCCTCCGATTCAATAAACCAACTGCCCGCGCCAGGCCACGGAATGCGCCACCGCGCCGGATTTGACAGAGTTCATTCGCTGGACCATCCTCCGGCACCATGAAATTCCTCTCTATTCTCGCCGCGCTCGTTCTCTGCGGCATCGTCAACGCGGAAAGCGGCAAGTCCATCTATGACATTCCGCTCAAGGACATCAACGGCAAGAGCACCAGCCTGAAGGCTTACAAAGGCAAGGCGGTCTTGATCGTCAACGTGGCCTCGAAATGCGGTTACACCCCGCAATACACCGCGCTGGAGGCGCTGCACCAAAAGTACAAAGGCAAGGGCTTCGAGGTATTGGGCTTTCCCTGCAACCAGTTCGGGCACCAGGAGCCAGGCACGAGCGAGGAGATCAAGCAGTTCTGCTCCACCAAGTACAACGTGACCTTCCCTCTGTTTGAAAAGATCGAGGTGAACGGTGCGAACCGCAACCCGCTCTATACCACACTGGTCGGCGCGGACTCCCCGTTCCCGGGCGACATCAAATGGAACTTCACCAAGATTCTCGTCGGGCCGGATGGCAAGATTGTGAAGCGCTTCGAGTCCGGTGTGAAGCCGGAGTCGGCGGAAGTGGCCGAGAGCATTGAGAGCGTCTTGCCGAAGAAGTAACCGGTCATATCATTTTTCGCGCGGCCCCGGACTGGATGCGTCCGGGACCGTTTTTGCTTTTCGCCGGACCGCGTCGATGACCGGGAGCCAGTCCGGAAAATTCTGGCTATTGCCGTCCCGCCCCCGTCGTGTTTAACGTTTCGCCACATGCTGAAACTTGAGAAGTACTCGCTGGGCGTGGGCGACCGTTTCGCGCACCAGGCGAAGGCGCAATTGCGCGCCTGCCAATTGATCGCGGCGGACGGTGTGGAAGTCGTGCCGGTCTGGAACAAGTCGAATCGCGAGCACACTTTTATCGGCTCCGAGCCGGTGTCCGTTTTGCAGGCCGCCGCCGCGGCTGTCGTCGCCTTGAACTGGAAAAAGGGCTGGCATGTCGATGCCGACCACATCCGCCTCGAGACGGTGGACCGCTTCCTGCCGCACGCGGACTTTTTCACCATCGACGTGGCGGATTCCATCGGCCGCCCCGCCGCGCCCGGCATGATCGCGGATTTCGTCAAGCGTCACCCGGAACTGGTCGGGCGCGTGGAGGTCCCGGGCATGGCGGCGCCCCTGCAGATCACGCGCGAGGAAGTGGAGCGGTTCGCGTCGAAATATCTATTGGCGGTGCAGGACGCGGGTAGAATTTACCGCCACATCTCGGTCAAAAAGAGCGAGGCAAACTTCATCGCCGAGGTCTCCATGGACGAGACCGACGCCCCGCAGACGCCGCCGGAGTTGCTCGTGATACTCACGGCGCTGGCCGACGAGCGAATTCGTGTGCAGACCATCGCGCCGAAATTCACCGGGCGCTTTAACAAAGGCGTTGATTATGTCGGCGACCTCGCGAAGTTCGAGCAGGAGTTTCACGACGACCTCGCTGTGATCGCCCTGGCGGTCCAACGATATGGGCTGCCCTCAAATCTGAAACTGAGTGTTCATTCAGGCAGTGATAAATTCTCCCTCTATCCGATCATCCGTCGCGTGCTGCCGAAGTTCAAAGCGGGTCTGCATCTCAAGACCGCGGGAACGACCTGGCTGGAGGAATTGATCGGCCTGGCCGAGGCAGGTGGGGCGGGGCTGGCGCTGGCAAAGGAGATTTACGCGGAGGCG
>CAZMLP010000553.1:0-14829 GCA_964566745.1 uncultured Verrucomicrobiota bacterium
CGGTGGCGCCGAATCTCAAGCCCGAGGATCAAGAGGCACTGCGCAATCTGCTCAAGAGCGTGGACAAATGGATGGAGCGTTCCAGCGGCGGCACGGCGGCGTCCGTTGGCAACGGGAATGGTCCTCGCCGTCCCGTCGGCAGCATGACCATGCCATTCGACACCAAAGAGGAAGCGTTGACCAACCAGACCAAAAGTGACGGCGAGCCGCAATACAACGGCTACGCGCACTCCATTGCGGGCATGGGCGTGCAGTTCGTGCTCATGGCCGCCATCGAGATGGGCGTGGGGATTTTGCATGACCGTCAGCGCGGCTTGTGGCGGCGGTTGCGCTCGGCCCCGCTGGCGCGCGGCGTGTTGCTCGCGGCCAAGGCCACCGCCACCACCATCATTGCCAGCCTGTCGCTCACCTTTGCGTTCGTGTTCGGCATGCTGGTGTTCGGCGTGAGGGTCGAGGGCAGCGCGCTCGGCTTGCTCGCGACCATTGTGAGCATCGCGTTCCTGAGCGCGACCCTGGGCTTGATGCTCGCCGCGCTCGGCAAGACGCCCAACGGCACGCGTGGTCTCGCGATTCCCGCTGTGCTCATTTTGGTCATGCTGGGCGGCGCGTGGATTCCCTCGTTCATTTTCCCGGTGTGGCTGCAAAAGGCGACGCTCATCACGCCAACCCGCTGGGCGGTCGATGGCCTCGACGCGATGACGTGGCGCGGCCTGGGGATGGGCGTCGCGTTCACTGGTGTGGCGGTGATGCTCGGTTACGCGTTGCTGCTGGGCGCGATTGCCTGGTGGCGGTTCAAATGGGAGGCGGATTAAGAGACCGCGACGGCCAAGCGGGGGATTGCATCAATGCGGATTTGGGATAGGTTTGGTCTCCATGAGCACCGTTGGAATCAAATTATTTGCGGGGGCAGTTGCCTTGGCGGGCATCGCCGCGGTGGTGGCGGTTAAATCGTCGCACAACTCCACTTCTGCCAGCGCCAACGCCGTGCCCTTGCGGGGCGAGCCCATCAATTCCGCGCCCAATGGCCAGCCACCCAGCACCACCGCAAACACGGCGCCGACGACCGCCTCGGCGGTCAACTCCACCCAGACCAACACTGTCACGCCTGGTTCGACCACCAACTCCCCTGCCCTCGCGGACGCGCAACCAGTCGTGGACAGCGACGGTTTCCTGGCCATCGGCTTCGACCGGCTGGCAGGGTTTCCGTACGTGATGCCGGACGACCTGGCGGACACGAACAAGCCCGCCAGCCAACCCGACCAAATCCCCGCGCGCGTGCATGCCTTCAATGACAAGCGCGTGTCGCTGAAGGGATTCATGCTGCCGCTCAAGGTGCAGAACGGCCTGGTGACCGAGCTGTTGGTCATGCGCGACCAATCCATGTGCTGCTACGGCGCGGTTCCCAAGATCAACGAATGGGTGAGCGTCAAGATGGTGGACAAGGGTGTGAAGCCGATCATGGACCAGCCGGTCATGCTTTACGGCAAGCTGCACGTCGGCGAGATGCGCGAGAATGGGTATCTCGTGGGCATCTACCAATTGGATGGTGAAAAGATGGCGGGGGCGGGCAATTAGTCACCGCTTCAGCTGCCGGATGTAGCTGACCGCGCCATCAACAAACTTCGCCGGGTTCGTGGCATAGATGTCGTTGTCGGTCTCGACCGCCATGACACCGTTCCATTTCACCTTCGCCATCTCGGCGAGCAGCCCTTTGTAATTCGACTGGCCGTCACCAATCTCCACATCCAGAATCACATCCTTGCCATCCACTTTTTCCACCTTCTTGTCCTTGAGATGGATGTCATAAACGCGTCCGTCGTAATCATCAAACACCCTGGCCGCGTCGAATCCCGCGCCGGTGAGATGGCCCAGATCGAGACACACGCCGATGCGCCGGTCGCGGCTCGCCAGAACCTTCCTCACGATCTCCGGGTTGCCATAGGTCGAGGTGATGCCGTGGTTATGGATGGCGAGCTTGATGTCGTATTCCTTCACGAGTTGCTCCAAGTTATCCCACTGCGCCATGTCTCTCGGCTCGACCACGATCATTTTGATTCCCATGAGCTTCGCGAACTCGAACAGCTTGCGATTTTCCTCCTTGTCGTTGCTCGTGCCAGCGACTCCGAACGTGTAAAAAATCAACCCGTTCTTATCGAGCAGCGCCTTCTTCCGCATTGTCTCCTGCACGGGTCCCTTGGGGTCGATATGCCGGTCGCCGAACTGGACATATTTGAAATGGTGCGCGACGGCAAAATCGACCGCTTGCTCGAAGGTCATGTTGCGGACCGTCCAGGTTTGCAGACCGATTTTAGGCAGGTACTCCGCCGCGCTGGACAAGACCATGCCAGCCAGTAAAACCATCAAGATAACAGACAAACGCCAAGGAGTCATTTGCCTCATAAAACGATCCGCGGAAGAAGTGGAAGTCATGGTTCGGCAGTGATTGTTACGCTCCTGATAGCAATCGCCGAATGCGCGGTCAATCTTTTGGCTCAATGAGCTGTGAGAACCGGTCTATATGCGATAAAATCAAGAATTCAAGGAGGTCGAGCGATGAGTGGACATGGTACCGGAGGTTCGCCCGGACGCGCCAGCGGCGCGTCCCTACCTGCCCAGCGCCTGACAGGCAAAGTAACTGTCAAATCAATTGGGTCTCGACGGAGAACATAACCGGAACGGGGCCAGGTCGTGCACAGCTTCGTCCCACCGGCTTAAGGAGGTTGGCGCGAGGGCGAGCGATGAGTGGGCATTGTGTGGGAGGCCCGCCCGGACGCGCCAGCGGCGCGTCCCTACCTGCGCAGGCGTCACCGAATCAATTTTCTCCCGTCTCCAAGGCCGCCCACCACCAGGGATCAGGGCTGGACCACCGGGATATAAAAATAGCAAACCCACGGGCCGACAACCGCGCCCAAGCCCACGTTGTTGCCGTTGTACCATTGGACATGGCCATCCTCGAAAAGGAAGTTGCCGCCGTCCGGCGCGTTGCGGTTGCGGCGATGCACGGCACTAACAACCTTTTTGCCTTTGGGATCAATGACGGTCCAACTCAGTTTCGAGTCGTACATATTCGTCGCGGCTGGTCCCTGGCCTTGCATGCGGTCAACCAGGACCGGGGCCTGCGAATAAGGGCCGCCCATCTTCTTTCGCAAGAACCATGGCAATGTGCCGTTTTTCACCTCGCCCTGCAAAGTCGTGTCTTTGCCGTCCTTGTTCCCGCGCCCAGGCAGGAAAAAGTAACCGATTAATTGTTGCGCGTCCTTATCGGTAATGCCGGTTTCAAGCTCGTAAGCACGATGCCATTCATCCGTGGGGCAAAAGAGAACGTCGTTCTGGGCGCGCTTGGTTTTGCCGTGGATGTTTTTGACAAGGTAACCGCTCCAGAAAGGAAGCGATTTGGTTCCCATCCAGCTTAAATCAACAGCGTCCGAATTTTCGGGGAACGAGTTATCGAAGTCTCCCGCATACATGCTCAAAGCCACACCCCATTGTTTGCAATTGCTCACGCAGAGAGCCTTCTGCGCCTGTTGCTTGGCGCGGGACAGCGCGGGCAACAACATCCCGGCCAGGATCGCGATGATGGCAATCACCACCAAGAGTTCGATCAAGGTGAAGGCCCGAGACGAAAATCGTCCTTCGGTCGCGGAGATTTGGCGCATAGGCAGAGCTTTTGAGTGTTCTTATCCGGGTGATAAACGCTGGCGTCCTGGCCGTCAATCGCCGGTTTTGGTGAGGCTGACGGCAAATTCACCGGTTGAGAAAAGACTTTCTACTTTCCTTCCGGCATCCAGTCCGTTAACCACCTGAGCATGATAGCCCGATTCGCCCGGCTCGGTCTCGTTACAATTATGGGAATCCTCCTCGCCACAGCCGTGAATGCCGCTGACACTTCGCCGCCCGCTGCCTCCACCGACAACATGTTGCATTTGCGCCTTCGCACTGGAGAGAAAAAGCTGGCACCGATCGGCCTTGAGAATGTGGAGAAAGAGGCCGCATGGGATCCGCATAAAACCGCCATCATCATTTGCGACATGTGGAACGACCACTGGTGCAAAGGAGCGGCCCAGCGCGTCGCCGAACTGGCGGGGACGATGAACACGGTGGTCATGATGGCCCGACGAAAGGGCGTGTTCATCATCCATGCGCCGAGCAGTGTCACTTCCTTTTACAAGAACACGCCGCAACGCCAGCGGGCGCAAAAGGCGCCGTTCGCCAAGCCGCCCTTGCCGCTCTCGACGGACACACGCTGGGGCACAACCTGGTGCTGGCCCGACCCGACTCGCGAGCACATTCTGCCCATTGATGACTCAGACATGGGTTGCGATTGCAAGGTAAAGTGCCCGATTCGTGAAGCGTGGACCCGCCAGATCGCCACCATTGAAATCGGCGATGCCGATGCCATCACGGACGACGGCCAGGAGACCTATAATTTGCTCGCGGAGCGTGGAATCGACAACGTCATCTTGATGGGCGTCCACTTGAACATGTGCGTGCTGGGCCGACCGTTCGGCATCCGGCAAATGGTCCGTGAAGGCAAGAATGTGGTGCTGATGCGCGACATGACTGACACCATGTACAACCACGAAATGCGGCCTCGCGTGAATCATTTCGAGGGAACCGATCTCGTCGTGGAGCACGTTGAAAAATACTGGTGTCCCTCCATCACCAGCACGGACATCACTGGCATCTTTCCCTTCCGGTTCAGCGAAGACCGGCGGTGAAAACTGATGGCCGCGAGGTTAATGACAAGCCGGCTCGCGGCGCGGCTCCTCCCCAACGGCTTCGACGACCGGATTTGAAATCGCAGTGTCGTGCGCGCCTTTGGACGTCGTTGGCTTGCCCGGACGCGCCAGCGGCGCGTCCCTACCACAAGAGATCACGGTTTTTATTGAACCGCTCTGGTCACTTCACCGGCTGCACCATCAGATCATCAAAACGGATCGGTGTGCCGGCGAAAGGGCTGCCCCAAATGGACGGGCGACCCGCCACCGGTGTTTCGGTTTCGGATTGGGAAACCGTCCAGTCGCCCGGCTCCGCGGCCCCCTCGGACCATGCCTTGCCCTCGACCTTCCATTCGCCGTCCTTCACTTTGCGAACCTGGAGGCGGAGCTGGGTCCATTTGCCGGATTGCCAGTCGAACGGCGCGGAAAATTTCAGCGCGTCGCCCTTGTACAGCTCGATCATTTTCTTGGCCGGGCTGACTTGCAGTTTGTAACCGCCCGCGCCGTTCAGGCCCACAGCGAAGGTGGGAAAACGACGCCCCTTGCCGGTGCCAAAGATGCGCGCGCCCACACCAAGATTTTCCTTTTGGGTCGGGCCGAAAAGCGTGCCGTAGGTGTCGAGGGGAGCGCCGGGCAATTCGAGAAACTTGTTCCCGCCCTCCTCCTTCACGGCGAAATTTCCATCGATGATGAGAAAATCATCGGGGGCCTTGTCCACAGCCACCTTGTCGAAATTGTTCTCGTACACCGGCGCGGCCGGTTGCGCCACGGCGCTTCCCGCCATCACTGACAGCATCAACACCCGGCAAAACCACTTGTTCATCATAAAATCAATTGTTTCTCAACCCGTCCAAAAGCTTTCCGCGCAACGCCAGCGTGGAGGCCAGCCAGGTCCAGACCAGCCCACTGACGAGCACCGCCGCCACCGTGAGTGCCAGCGAGCCGACCGGCACTTCCGCTCCGGGCGATGAGACCGCGGGGAGCACCGCGATCACGGCGGTCACCACGCCAATGCCCAGCCCCAAAATCAACAGGCCCGCGTGCTCGGCCAGCACCAGCCATTTCACCGCGCCCGGCCGGAACCCCACCGCGAGCAGCACCGCCAGCTCGCCGCGCCGCTCCAGCACGTTGCGCAGCACCACCACTCCCAAACCGGCACTCCCCAGCAGCAGCCCCAGGCCGCCCAGCACTTGGAAGGTGCTCAAATAGGTGTTCTGCACCGCGTTGAACGCCGCCAGCCGCCGCGTCGCGGGCGTCAGTTCCATGCCCACGCCCTGGAGTGCCTTGGCCAGGGTCGCGGACGCGGTGGTCACGGCATTCGACGGCGCGTCGATCAAAAACATTCGATATCCGCTCTCATTGGGAAAGCGGGCCACAAAGTCGGCCTCGGAAATGACCAGGCTGCCCTGCAAAATCGAGTTCGCCACAGCCCCCACAATGCGTAGTTTGAAGGGCTGCCCGCGCTCGTCTGTGAAATCGATGGTGTCGCCCACGCTTTTGCCCAGCGCCCATTGGATGGAGGCCGCGTCGCCAATGGCAGCCACCTCGTTCGTGGCCAGCGGCGCGCCCTTCGCCGGGTAAAACGCGCCACGATTGAGGGCCAGCCAAGGCGTGTCCTTCGTGACCCCATCCGCGATGTCCGCAAAGGTGAAAGCCTTGCGTTCCGCCAACAGCTCCGGCCGAACCCCGAGCAAGCGGGGCCGTTGCGCGCGGTTCAGGTTGAGGCAACTGGCATCCTCGCCGTCGCGGACACGGAATGGCACGACGGAGACGCCGCCGAGTTGTTTGGCGTCCAGATTGTAAAACTCGCGGCCGGCGGGCGCGTTGAGGTCCTGCACCACCGGCAGGGAGGACTCGCCGATCAAAGCGAATCCGCCGGTGCCCGCGGAGCGCTGGCTCGACTCGACATTCGCGTTGAGGCGGTTTGCGCCGACAGAAACAACGAGGAAACTTCCACAGGCGAGCAGGCCCAGCACGGCGAGGCTGCGCTGACGGCGGCGCGCGGCGTTGCGCCAGCCCAAATCCGCCAGGCGGATGGTGCTCGTGGCCTTTCGCGACAGCTTGGCCAGCCAGCCGGCTGCGGCGGCCAGGCCGGCGACGAGCAGCAAACCACCCGCGCCAAAAAACATGCCAGCCGCCTCGATGCCTCTCATGGCGACGCCCAGCATCCCAACGGCCGCCACCGTGGAGCCGGCCGCGATCCAAAAGGCCAGGCGGCCCCGCGAGACTTTGGTCGCCAGTTTCCAGCCCGGCTCCTCCGCGCCATTGGCCAGAAGCTCGCGCGCCGGTTGCCGGAATTGTTTGCGCAACGCGAACCAGATCGTGATCCAGGCCACCAGCACGCCGCCGATGGCGCCGCCGATCACGGTGGCCGGTTGCGCGTGATACTCGAGGGCGGAGGTTTGCACGGCGTCCCGCCAGATCGTGGCCAAGCCCCGCACCATCGCCTGCGCGTAGCCAATTCCCCCCACCGCGCCGAGGACCCCGCCAATGACCGCGAGCAAACCACCCTCCAGCCAGAAAAGGCGGCGGACCCGCTTGGGCGTGAAACCAAGCGCGAGCAAGGCGCCAATCTCCACCGCGCGCTGCTCCACGGAGAATTGAAACAGCAGCGACATCAAGAGCAGCGCCGCCACAATGAGAAAGAAGCTAAATCCAATGAACAACCCGCCAAAGTCCTGCGCTTGGTCCACCGCCGCGAGGGCCTGCTCGCGCACGGGGAGAAAGGAGAGGCCGACGGAGGCGGGGCTTATTTTTTTTTGCAAGCCCTGCCCGACTTGGTCACGCAACGCGTGGAGATCCCCCGCTCCGTCCGGCGGCAACGAATAACGAACCGCCGTGAGATTGCCGAACCGGTTGCCCCACAGTTTTTGGCCCGTCGCGAGCGTGACAAACGCCTTGGGTGTGCCGCGATGCTCCTCCCAATACTTGTTGTCCTGGTCCCGAATGCGGTCGAGCGCGATGGGAAACCCGGCGTCCCAATCGCGACAATTCTTGGCGTTGGCGAGGCCGGGAAAATCCGGCATCAAGCTGCGGTCTCCCGCGGGGCCATTGATCGGCAGAACGCCGCGCACGGTGAACTTCTCGGCACGCTCCTCCAATTGACGCATCGATCCGACAACGTAGTAGGCCAGTTTCAGCTCGTCGCCGGGCTTGGCGGCCAGGTCCGTGGCGAGCCAGTCGTTGATGAGAATCTCGTTGTCCTTCAGGTCCGGCGGCACAATCGGCGCGCCCATCGCGGCGACCATCGAGTACGGGGTCGCGCGCCCGCCGACGCGCAACTCGTTCACAAAATACGTGAGAATGCCGGTGGCGTTCGAGGTCACGCCCAACGCCGCTTCGGCCACCGGCGGATCGAGAAACACCCGGCTGGTGCGGATCTCCACCGCATTGCGCTCCGGCAACTCGCGCAATTCCAGTTCCGCGTCCGATAGTTGCCAACCCGCGCGCAAAGCCTTGTCCGCCGCATCAATGGCCTCCCGGCCACGCACGAGATCGCGGGGCGGCAAATTCCCGGGCGCGCCGGACTCGCCCACGAGCAATAGATTCGCCTTGTCCTTGAACCCCAAGCGCTCCTGCAGCCACGGCAACGACACGAAGGCGTTGAAGGGCGGCAATTGGCTCGCTTGCAGGCTGAACCGGCCGAATTGGCGGTCGCCGATGACGGCTTTGATCTTCACACGCAACGCGACGGAGGAATCCTCCTGCGGGGAAATCGGCGCGTCGCGGGAAAGCGACGAGGGCTTGGCCACGCGAATCCGTGGTGATTCGCCGGCCTTGACGCGCAACTGCTCGGCGAGGCGATCGTTGAGCACGACCTCGTCCGCGGCCAGCGCGATTACTTGCGAGGAGTCCGGGCCGAGCTGCCAGAAGTCCGGGCCAACCCCGATGACTTGGATGTGATTCGCGCGCGCCGAGCCGTCGCCGGTGGCGCCGGTCGCGGGCAATTGGAATACCGCGGCAACCGGCATATTCCGCCAGTTCGCCAAAGACTTCGCCAAGTCCGGGCCCAATTCGGCGCGGAAGAAGCGGTCACCCGCCGCCAAAGCCAGATTGATCTTGCCCAAACGGGCCAGCGCCAGTTCCCGCAAGCTCTCCCGCACCGAGTCGCCGACCACCAAAGCGCCGACGAGCACCGCCGTCCCGACGGCCGCGCCCAGCAGCGCGCCCCCGTGCGAGCGCGCGTGGAAGCGGAAGCTGCTCAGGACAAGGCGGAATAAAGTCATGCGTTCGTTCGGTGAGGATGGACACTCAACGCGGCGCCTCGGAAAGCTTTCCGTCCTTGAGTTCCATCATGCGGTTCATGTCCCGGGCGAGATCGAGGGCGTGCGTCACGACGATCAACGTGACCTTCTCCTCGCGATTCAACTCGACGAGCAGTTTGGCAAGGTTCCCAGCCGAGGCGCGGTCCAGCGCGCCGGTCGGCTCGTCGGCGAGCAGAAGTTTGGGCTGGTTGATGAGCGCGCGGACCACGGCGACCCGCTGGCGCTCGCCACCAGAAAGCTGGCCGGGGCGGTGATCCAGGCGGCCCTCAAGACCGACGCGAGAGAGCAAGCGGCGGGCGCGCTCCGGCGCGGATTGGCGGAGAGTCCCGTCATTACCGGCAAGCGTCGGCACGAGGACGTTCTCCAAAACAGTGCATTGCGGAAGGAGATGATGGGATTGGAAGATGAAACCAATCTCACGATTGCGGACAGCGGCCACTTGTGTGTCGTCCAGCGCGCTGAGATCGCGACCGTCGAGCAACACCTTTCCGCGCGTGGGACGGTCCAGGGTGCCGATGATGTTCAAGAGGGTGCTCTTGCCCGAGCCGGAGGGACCGATGACCGCCAGCGAGCCTCCGCGCGGAACCGCGAGATTTATCTCCCCCAGCACGGTTAGCGGCTGAACGCCCGCGGGCGCGTCATAAGACTTCGAGACGCCAACTAGTTGGAGCAAATCCTGCGCTTCGGCCATGGGCGCAACCTAGTGGCTGACCCGGCGCATGACCAACGAAAAAATCAAGGCGACGCAACACCCGGCAAACAGCGACAGTTGGACTTTTTAAAATTTTCAGGATCGTTTACTCTCGCCCCATGACAAATCGCCTTTCTTGCGCCGGCACTCCCGAAGCGCGGCGTCAAATTTTCACCGGCCCGGCTGGTCTTGGCCTGCTTGCCGGGGCGGCGCTGATCGTCGTCACCACAACGCCCGCGCACGCGATCATTTTACTTTCCACGGGTGACATTACCGCCAACACCACCGCGCCAGGCGGCCTGCTGGCCGGCAGCGGCTGGCAATACGAGGGAACCTGGGGCGGCGTGCTTGGCACGGCCATCGCGCCCAACTATTTCGTCACCGCCACCCATGTCGGCGGCTCGGTGGGCGGCACGTTCAATTACAACGGAAACAACTACACCACCACGGCGAAGTTCAGCAGTCCGAGCAGCGATCTCACCATCTGGCAGGTGTCCGGCACGTTTACCAGCTATGCGCCGCTCTACACGGGCACGGACGAGGTGGGGCATGATTTGGTGGACATTGGCCGGGGCACCCGGCGCGGCGCCGATGTGACGATCGCCAGCGGCCCGGACGCCGGCCTTAAAGGCTGGCAATGGGGAACGGCGGATGGCGTCCAGCGCTGGGGACAAAACACGGTGTCCGGGATCGCCAACGGGGGCGGCTCTTTGGGACAATTGCTGGTGGCGGATTTCAATTCCCTGGCGAGCGGCGGCCTCACCTACGAGGCCACCCTCTCGAGTGGTGACTCCGGGGGCGGGTTGTTCATCCAAAGCGGGGGCGTCTGGAAACTGGCAGGGATTAATTATGCCGTGGATAACCCCTTCCGCACCTCGGCGGGGGGCACGGACTTCAACGCCGCCATCTTCGACGCGCGCGGCCTCTACTTCAACTCCGGCTCCGGCTTTCAACAAGTAGGGCATCCGGTCCCGGACGGGGAGGTCAGCGCCTCCTTTTACGCCACGCGCATTTCTTCCAACCTGGGCTGGATCGAAAGTGTCACGGCGGTGCCCGAACCGCAAATGTGCGCGACCGGCGCCGGGCTGGCCTTGCTGGCGTTTGCGGTCGCGCGACGCCGCTGTTAGGCGCGCGTCCAGCGCCGCGCCTTCATCTCAAAGCGCGGCAAAGTCGCGGGCGCCACCACATTCACCGGCACGCGCAACGCCAGCGCCGCGAGCAATTCCTTCTGCAAACGTTGCGCCAGCGCGGCGGCATCAGCGCATTCCGGCGCCGGCTCGACGGTTAACGTCAACTCCGTCAGCGGACCGTTTTGGGTGACGCTGACCTGGTATTCCGCCACGTCGCCAGCGCGCCGGAGAATTTCCTCGATCGCGCTGGGATAGACGTTCACGCCGCGCACCACCACCATGTCATCCACGCGACCCAAGATTCCGCCCTCCAAGGCAAGCTCGTGACCGCCGCACGCGCAAGCGGTGGCCGCCCTTGCCCGCACCAAATCGCCCGTTCGATAGCGCAGCAGCGGCGAGCCAACGCGCGTCAACGTCGTGAGCACCAGTTCGCCGACTTGGCCCGGTGGCGCGGCTGAGCCAGTCGCCGGATCAATCACCTCGGCGTAAAAGGCGTGTTCCATCACATGCAGCACTCCCGGTTGCGCGGGGCATTCATACGTCACCGGACCGACCTCGGTCATGCCATGATGATCAAAGACCCGCGCGCCGCGCCAAAGCTCCTCGATGCGCTGGCGCGTCGCCGGGATGCTGCCGCCCGGCTCGCCTGCCACGATCACCCGCCGCACTTGCGAGCGGCTGAGATCGATCCCCTCTTGCGTGGCGACCTCGGCCAGCCGGATCGCGTAGGTTGGCGTGCAGCACAGCACGGTCGCGGCGTTGTCGATAATCATGCGGGCGCGCGCCGCGCTGCCCAAGCCGCCACCGGGCAGACAGAGGCAACCCATTTGTTCCGCCGCCTCGAAGGCGAGCCAGAACCCGATGAACGGACCGAAGGAGAACGCAAAATAGACCCGGTCTTTGCTTTCCACACCGGCGGCGGCAAAGACGCGCGCCCAGGATTCCACCATTGCCGCCCAGCTATCCGGGGTGTCCAGCCAGCGCAACGGCGCGCCGGACGTGCCACTGGTCTGATGAAAGCGAACGTAACGGCCTGCCGGGAAGGTCAGGTGCGTTCCATGCGGCGGATTCGCCATTTGGTCAGCCGCCAGCTCCGCCTTGATGGTGAAGGGATACCGCGCCGAAAAATCCGCCAGGCTCTCCAACTGCCGGGACGCGTTCAAACCCGCGAATTTGCGGGTGTAAAAGGGATTGGCGGGTTGAATGGCCGTCAGCAGCGCGCGGAGCTTGCCAAGTTGCTGCTCCGCGATGGCCGCGCGATGGGGAAAGGCAGCGGCCATGCCGGAATCACTTCGCGCGCGCGGAGCCGCCGGGCGTCGCAACGGCGACGGTCTTTGGCGCGCCCGCCGGTTTCGGCGGAACACCAGGTTTGAAGTAGGTCACCATGAAACCACCCAAAGCGGCGAGGACGATGCCCAGATAGAATTGAGGCTTGATTGTGCCCCAACCGCCCTCCGGCGGATGCAGGGCCAGCGCCACGATGGCGTTCACCACCGGCGCGCCCGCGAAGACGATGGACATCACCGGGCCGGGCTTGCCACCCGCGCCGAAGGCCAGCAGCACGCCAAAAGCGCCAATCGCGCCGAGGATGCCGGCGATCAGCGACCACCACATGCCCTTGCTTGAATAACCGGTGAAGGCGGAACCCTTCATCATCAACAAAGCCAGCGGGGCGAGCACGGCGGTGAGAAAGTATGCGATGCCGACAAACAAAAACGCCTTGTAACGTGCCAGGCCGGGATCACCGCCCATGGAGGTCTGGCCGATGTGGAGCAGGATGCCGTAGGTGCCCCAGGTGAACACCGTCAAGAAAGCGAAAACGAGCCAATTCATACGGGTGCGTATTATAGGTTCGGAGGCGGGTTATTCAAATGGTTTGTCGAAATTTTTGAGATTGCCGCCGCTTCCCAGTTCATTCGAACGGGTGGGAGCCACGATTCACTCGGGTGTAAATGTCGTTTTTTCGCGTACCAGGCACCCACGAAGTTACCGGGACGTGACCGTGAACGGCAATTCGGTGAAGGTTTTCCGCGCTGAAAACCCGTCCGGAGTAAGGACATCTGACTTTTGGGACGCAAGGCTTGTTCCGGTGCTTGCTGGATGCGAGCATAGTGGATACCGTCGAGGTCGATGTGACAGCGATTCTGCCCGGTCACATAATTGATTGTTGCGCGCCGGACAGCGCTCGTCTCGTTCGACCTTGGCGCGCGGTTTGCCTCGCCCCGGGGGGAAGTTGAGCCTCGACGACGCTTTGAATCACCCTCAAGTCTGATGTTTTCCAGGCGAGACGGGCCAATCGACCGCGGCACTTGTCAGCTCGGCCGGGGCACGGGTGGAGCTATCCGCGAAGTTGCCGGGCAAAATTACTGGGGGCACGGGATTCTTAACTCGGGCCCGGCGTTGGTCAGCACGAGATGCGATAATTCCTCGACCATGGTTTGATTGGTGATGCCGTAGTATTCCTTGAATCGAAAAGAAAATGCCGCCGTGTAACCATCCATCACGTTTGTGAAGTCGTTCAGAGCAACCTCGCGCCCCTGCGCCAGGCTGCGACGCGCATTTTCGATCCACTCCGGCGTGTGAACGCTTTTCAGTGATTCGGCCTTGCGGATTTCTTCCTGCTCCCGGCCAATTTCCTCCTCCGCCCGCCTCCTGAACTCGGTGAGGCTGCCAACATAGGCGCAACCGTCCTTAAAGAGGTCACTGTCCAACGGATCCCGGCTCGCGTAACGATTCAGAACCTCAAGCACGTTGGAGTAACCCGGATTCGGACTGCCCGTCATCCGCGCGTATTGCTCGTGAAACGCTTGTAACCGCCGGGCTTGGCCCGGGCTCATCACGGCGGAGGGCGAGCTTGGCCCCTTTTCCGGGAAAATCCGTTCCACGGCTCCACGCCGAGGGGAGGACGCGGCCTGATCGGGAGGCAGCTCGACCGAATTCGGACGACCGAGGCGCCATAAAATAACGACGGCCACGATGGAAAGGATTAGAATCAGGACGCGGTTCCTCAAGCGAAAGGTGGCTTTAGCGTGTTTCAGGGTGGCGTTGTTGTAGCTCCTCTATGCTTGCCTGCCGAATATGCGCCAACATGTTGGTCAATGCCTTTTCTGCCTGATTGCAATCCAGCAGTTCAGTTTCGTAGCTCGCCAACGCAAAGTCGTCGAGAAAGAGCCTTGCCTGCAACCCACCCAAAAACACATCTGTGCGACTGTAACGGCCGCCGGTCCGTCGTTGAATTTCGATCACCTCCGCGCACCGGATGGCTTTCTGCAGGATCAGCTTGGCTGGCACAGGCAACTCCGCCGCCTGTGGACCGGCCAATTCCTCCAAAGGCACTAGTGAAGAATTCTCGTCCGCCGGAGGCGGCACCGCCCGCCCCCAACGGACACTGGCGCGGGACGTCAGAGCGCCTCCGGTCTCCGTCGAGGGAGCGGCTTTATAAGGTTTGGCAGGAGGCGATTCTTCGCCGATTTTGCGGAATAAAAGCAGAACGCCAATCAGCGCCAGAATGAGCGCGAGGGAAATCCAAACAACCGGGCGTATCATCGAAAGCCTTTGGGCGGTCAGGAATTGGGCTTAATAATCATATGCATTTCCAATCCAGCAAAGCATGGGCCAAGCGTAACTGTAATTGACCGGCGAGAATGTGAACACGGAAAAACCGGTGTCGTTTATTGACACTCCAGTCCGGAATGTGTTGCTGACAGGAGTAATTGACCCGCAAGAGGTTGCCAGGCTGGTCACGGCGCTCTTCGCGCAGAACGAGTACGGCGGAGAGGGGGGATACACTCCGGTTTTGACAACCGAGGCCGTATAAGCGGCGAGCTTGTAGTCATGCCCAACATTGTAAATTTTACTAACGGTCGGCGTGCTCAGATCGCAATAAAAATTCAGCCGTTCCAGAAACGGAAGCGGAAACGGGGTGTAATCATGACCTATTGTTCCATCGTCGTTTTGGTACCGATAGTCGTAGAAGAAAGCTTGGGTGTGCATGTCGTGCGTTACCAGCCCGTCAAAGAAGGGGT
>CAZMLP010000554.1:0-3715 GCA_964566745.1 uncultured Verrucomicrobiota bacterium
GCTGGCCGCGGGCGCCGTCGTGCTCGGCATTGCGCTGGTGGCCCGGCCGCGGCTGGCCCGGGAGTGGGCAATCAGGTCCGCCCTGGCCCATCCCGACCTTGACTCGGAGACTCTGGCCACCCTGCTGCCGGAAGCATCCGCCGGGCAAGCGAGGGTGTTGCAAAGGTTTTGGAAGAAAGGCGGCATGCCTCACCGGATTGCAGTGCTTCGAGTGTTGGCCGCCAAACGGGCCCTGCCGCCGGAACTGGCGAAATTCCTTGGCGAAATCTTCCCCGAGGCTTCGCTGGACCCGGACGAAAATGCGCGGGAACTCGCGTTCGGGCTGTTACACAATCCTGGCGATGACCAGATCGTCCGCGCCGCTGGCTGGCAACTGGCTGAGGCGGATCCGGTCCTGCGCAAGCTCGGTCTCCAGCAGCTTCGGCAGGCGGGCGACCTGCGCTTTGCCCCGCTGGTGCTGCCGATGCTCGACGATCCCGACCCAACGGTGGTTCTCGCGGCCGATTCCACACTGCGCCGCTGGAGCGGGCACGACGCCGGCTTGCGCATGGCCGATTCCCCCATGAATCAAAGCCAGCTTTATCCCACGCAGGTCAACGCGGAGAAGCAGGCCAAACTCGCCGCGGGCGTGATCGAATGGAAACGCTGGTGGGATACGACGACGCATCCGGCCAATCTCGTCACCAACGTTCCGTCACGGCCCGCTGTCGCGCCAACTCCCTGCCCGCGCATTGTTCTCAACAGCGTTCGAGGAGAAACCGTGGATATTGGCAGCTTTCGGGGGAGGACCGTGCTCCTCAATTTCTGGGCAACCTGGTGCCCGGCCTGCCTGGTGGAAATGCCCGTGCTTGTCGAATTGCAAAGCCGGCACACGAATGACCTCGTGATTATAGGTATCAGCCTCGACAACTTGACCCAAGGTCCGCTCGCAGAACTGGTGAAAGCCGACGACACACCGGAAAGCCAACTAAAGACACTGCGGCGGACGGTTGGCCTCAGCGCCGCGCGCCATCGCGTGAATTATCCGATCTTGCTCGATCCGGAGAACTCGGTGGGCCAGATGTTCAATGGCGGCGAGTTGCCAACCAATGTGCTGATCGACGCGACCGGGAATATTCGCCGTCGTTTCATCGGCGAACGCTCGCTGGAAGCCTGGGAGAAAATCTTGGCCAGTGTGAAGCCGGTCACGGAAATGCCCGCCAAGTAACCAGGGGAAAACGCCCCAATTCGATTGCCGAAATTTATTTCGACTTCGGCAAAAGGCAATTTAACGGACATTCCGAGCATCGAGGATCGCGCGGGCGGCAGTAGTTCTTGCCGGTCATGACCAGTTGGGCGTGGTAGTCCTGCCAGTAATCGAGCCGCGCCGGGCCGGTTTGATGATCAAGGCTCGACTCGTTGAGCCGTTGCAACTCGTGATAATCGATCTCCGCCTCGCACCAATTGTGCCGTGAGAAGATGCGTTTGGTATAGGCGTCGATGACGAAACTCGCGTGGCCGCCCGCGTAGAGCTGCATACTGTCGGCCGTCTCGGGTCCAATGCCCTTGATCGCCAGCAAGCGCTGGCGCACCTCCGCCAAATCACCGATGAAGAACCGTTCCAATTCGCCGCCGAATTCTTCCACAAGCACCTTGAGAAATGCCCGCAAGCGGCGCGCCTTGATGTTGAAATACCCAGCGGGACGAATCAGCGCCGCGAGCTCCGCCTCCGGCAACGCGAACATTCTCGCAGGCGTCAGGACTCCGGCGCGCTTTAAATTGGCAATCGCCCGCTCGACGTTTCCCCAATTGGTATTCTGGGTAAGGATCGCCCCCACACAGACCTCGAACGGCGTTTCGCCCGGCCACCACTTTTGATGGCCGAACCGGTCACGCATCAAGTCGTATGCGCGCCGCAGATCCCTCACAATCGACTCATTGGCCGGTCGATCGACGCCGGTGCACGGATGGCTCTCATGACTCCTCACGGCGTCTTGGCTTTCGCGCGACCGAACAACTCTTTTGGAACTTGGGCAAAGTGTTTAAACAGCGCAGGGCAAAGCCAGCCTTCCATATCGAACTGGGGCGAGTAATACCAGTCTCTGCCATACTCTTCGCGACGCCATTCCAACTTCACAGTATCGCCGGGAAACGGCGTTGCGGAAAAAAGAAGGCGAAGCCCATTCGCCGCGTCAGGAATATGCGCCACAACCTTGTCGATCACGGTGTCAATACCCGCGACAAAAGGCTCGCGGACATGTCCAGTCGCGGGGTCGTCAAAAACCCAGATTTCCTCATATTTGTAGGGTGCGATGACGGAGGATGGCATTCACACCGGAGCGATCACTTCCACGTCCAAGCGCAGGCCGGACATGACTCGTCGTCCCGGTGAATCACATTCCCGCACTTGAAACACCGAAAGTCATCCTTGCCAAGCGGCTCTTTGCCCGCCGGTTTTTGCTGACAAGCAAATTGATGAAGGTTGGAAAACACGGTCCCCAACTGTTGCAGTTGAAGCGCATACTTCTCAACAATCTTTCCGGCCAAGCCGTCAAAAGCTGGTGATTCGAAAAGCTGCCGCTGACTGACAATCTCGCGCGCCATTTCCCTCATCAATGAACGATAGTATTTCTGCAAAAAGCGCTGCGCTCCGTCGAACTCATTTTCGGGAGTTGCCGGCGGCCGGTTTTGAACAGGTGCCTCATTCACGAGTGATAGTGGATTGGATTCAAGACTGCCCGATTGCGTTCAATCACTCACTTGGATCGCCGGCTTAAGCCGTCATTCCACAGCCCGCGCGGCCAGCATCGACGCGGTATAAACCGGCGCTTGCGCCGGGCTTTGATTGGCCTGCCGGGTGAGCAGATCGTCCAGGCTATCGAGCGAGCGGCTCACCGCGAGGCGGTAATTCGCGGCGGTCGGCGCCAAATCGGTTTTGGCAACGGCCACGACCGGGGCGGAATTCGTGGTGGGATGCCCCTCCATCGACGGCGTCGAGGCCAGGTGTGAAACCGGTTTAGAAACTGCCAAAAACGCAATGACAAGCGCGGCGACGCCAGTGAGGGGCACTGCGACTCGCCAATTGGTCAAAGATTTACGGAGACGGGCGGCAGTCGAAAGCCAAGCTGGCTGCTGTGATTCTTTTTGCAGCGCGCGCAGCACGTTCTGATGAAATGCTGCGGAAGCGGTCGCGGTCGCGGTCGCTTCATTTTCGCTCTCGGCACTCAACGCGCTCGTCACTTGGGTAATCTCGGCGAGATATTGACGGCAGCCCGGACAGGCATCGACGTGCGCGCGAAGTTCCCGTGCGGTCTGCGGCGGCAATTCGTCCAAGGCCAGCCAGGCCAAGTTTTGTTTGTTGCCGGGACAAGGGTTCATAAAGTGGAAATTTTGGGTGGGGCGGTGGCGTCCGGCGATTGAAGGGCACGCATGCCGCGCAGTTTGTCCAAGGCATAAAAAAGCCGGGACTTCACCGTGCCCACCGAGCAACCCAGCGCGGCGGCGATTCCCTCCAGGGAATCATCCACATAAAACCGGAGATAAATGACCTGCTGATGTTTCTCCGGCAGCGTGGCGATGCAGCGGCGGAGCAGCGCCGCCCGCTCGCTCACCGTCGCGTCCTCGTCCGGCGCTGAGTCACGGGCGGGCAAACGATCCAGAGCGGCCTGAAGATCATCCTGCTCGCCTCGCGAAAAAAAGGAGAAGGAAAAGAAACGCCGGGCGCGAAGCGTGTTCC
>CAZMLP010000555.1:0-1804 GCA_964566745.1 uncultured Verrucomicrobiota bacterium
CACCAGCCGGGTCTGCTCGTCAATTTGGCCAATGATATCGACGGGGCGAATGCGCCCGAGCTCGCGCGTGTTCAGGAACCGCACCTCGACCCCTTTGTCCGCCAGCGCCATCCACGGGTAAACGTTCGATGGATAGTCGTCCAAATAGACGAGGATATTGGAATTCTTGCGAAACGTGAGTCCGCTCGCGATGAAACTCAAGGCGAGCGAGGTCGGTCCCACCAGTGCAATCTCCTCCGCGGTGGCGTTCAACAAACGCGCGGCCAGTTCCTTGGTGGAGGCGATGAAGCGTCCCGAGAGCAGCGCTTCCTGGTCGGCCCCGGAGCAACGGGTGGTGTATTTGGTCATCGCCTCGGCCACGCGGCGGGGGAGGTGACAGACGCCCGCGTGCCCGATTAAGATTTTCTCGGCGTCCGCGGGAATCTCCCGCAGCCGCATCTCCTCGTGCGACAATATTTCTTCAATGATCATGCTGGCGGGCCTTCACGGGCCCATGATGCTGTTGAGGGTTTTGAAGTAATTGGAATAGAAGCTGACGATCCTCACCGCAATCGCGCCCGCGATCACGAGATAAACCAGCTTGGGTGTCCAGTCCGCCACCGATCGCATTTTGCGCGAACCCTCGTCCTGATAGTGAGCGTGGAGGCGCCGCAGGGTCTCGTCCAGTTTGCCGCTCACCTCGCCGGTGCGGTAGAGATTCGTGAAGAGTTCCGGGAAAGCGGTGGTCTCGCCCAGGGCGTCGCCCGGAGTGATCCCGCCATATTCCACTCTCGGACGCCAGGCGGTCACCACGCGGGCCAGCCTCGGGGACCCGCTGGCCCGTGCCGCCAAATCCCACGCCTCGATGATCGACACACCGGCGTTGATCAATGCCTCCAACGCCAGGCTGATGCGCGCCAGCGCGAGGTCGCGCCGCGCTGTGCCGAGCAGCGGAATGCCCGCAAGCAGCCCCTCCATCCAAGAACGCCAAAACTCGCCGTGACGACCCTGGCAGGCGTACACCAGCAAGAACACCGCCGCGTACACGGGCGCGAAGACGCCGAGCACTTTCATGAGATAGGCCGTCACATTCCCGGTGAGAAACAATTTGGGAAACGGCCCGAGCAACACGGCGAAATGAAAAAGAAACAGGGGATAGCCCAGTTGCGCGAGCAGGTTCCGCAGCAGTGTCGCGCGCTGGTTGTAGTATTCGGCAAGCACCTTGCAGCACGCGTCCAACCGCCCGCTTTTCTCCCCTGCCTCGAGGAGGGAGGTGTCAAACGAGGGAATCCAGTGCTCCACCACGCGGCACGCGTGGGCGAAGGTCTCGCCTTGCTCCAAATCGCGAATCATCAGTCGCAACGGCTCGCGAAAAGAGCGGGCGGGCGGGTTCTTGCGGAGGGTCTCCAACCCGTTGATCAGCGGCAAGCCCGCCGCCAAGACTGCGCCCAATTGATGGTATAACTCGCCGCGGAGGGCGAGTTGTTTGGGCGTGACGATGAAAGGCATAAATTACCGGTCATCATCCCGCCCGGGCAGGGGTGAAACCTTTTCCCAGGAAACAGGCCGCGCGGGTTTATGCCGCGAGCGCCCGGTCAAAAACCGCCTTCAGATCCCGCTTGCTCTTCAAGCCGATGACCTGGTCGATGCGCTGACCGCCTTTGAACACCAGCAATGTGGGAATCGCCTGGACCTCGAATTGGTTGGCGAGATCCTGATGCTCGCCGACGTCCACCTTGGCGATCTTGAACCGGCCACTGTACTCCGTGGCCAACTCGTCCAGCACGGGAGCGATTTGGCGGCACGGCCCGCACCACTCGGCCCA
>CAZMLP010000556.1:0-8547 GCA_964566745.1 uncultured Verrucomicrobiota bacterium
ACGGGCGAGTTTTTCCACCACGTCGTGGGTGGAGGTGGTTTGCTCGAAGACCTGGATGTCCCGCCCAATAACTTTCACCTTGCCGAGGCGTGCGAGAAGATCGTCCGCATGCAGAAGATCGGGCGTGCCGACAAGCCGGTAGCCGTGGTGCGGGCTGGCATCAATGTCGTATCCCAGCGCGCGCAACTCCTCGATGCGGCCCCAAATGGCCGCGCGCGTCACGGCGAGGCGGTTGGCCAGTTCAGCGCCAGATACCCCGGCCTCCCCCGCCTGGCGGAGGGCGGCGAGGATTTTGGTGTCGAGGTTCGCGGGCATGGCAATCAATCCTCGAAATCGAGCGCGATGTCCACCGCGGGCGCGGAATGGGTGAGCGCGCCGACGGAAATGTAATCGACCCCTGTCTCCGCAATGCCGCGAACGGTGGCCAAGTTCACACCGCCGCTCGCCTCGGTCTTGGCCCTGCCCCTTACCAGGGCAACCGCCGCTCGCAACTGTTCGTTGGTCATATTGTCGAGCAAGACAATGTCCGCGCCGGCGGCCAAAGCCTGCTCCACTTGCCCCAACGTGTCGGCCTCGACCTCGACTTTAAGGTTGGGCCACATCGCACGGGCGCGTTGAACCGCCGCCGCGACCGCCCCGCCCGGCTCGTCCCGCAACGCGGCCAGGTGGTTGTCTTTGATTAACACCAAATCATAAAGCCCGACGCGATGATTGCGCCCGCCGCCGCAGGCGACAGCGTGCTTCTCGAAGCGCCGCCAGCCCGGGGTGGTCTTGCGGGTGTCGAGGATCGCCGCTTTCGTCCCTTGAACGGCTTCGACGAACCGCGCCGTGAGTGTGGCGATCCCCGAGAGGCGCTGGGTGAAATTGAGCGCGACCCGCTCGGCAGTGAGCAACGCGCGGGCGGGTCCGTTTACGCGCAATAGCGGGCATTTTGCTTCCACATGGTCACCATCCTTGACCGGGCGCCCGAATTCGACCTTGGGAGACAGTTCGCGGAATGCCGCCTCGGCGAAGGCGAGGCCGGCCACCACCAACGGTTGTCGCGCCACCATCACGGCCCGCGCCGTGGCGTTTTCGGGAATGGTCGCCAATGTGGTCACGTCACCGCCGCCAACATCCTCGGCCAATGCCGCGCGCACGGCGGCCAGCACTTCGTCGGGAGGCAAAGGTTCCATGAATTTAAGAAAAAACGCGTGAATCAAACGCGGGCTGACAGCGGCAATTCCAGCCAATGACTACTTCCTGATTCCGAATGGCGAGAGAAAACCCAATGCCAAAAATTCCACGCGACATAAGGCCCCGCACACCCCGCAAGGCGTTTGGGATTGGTCATTTTTTGGTCATTCGTGATTCGGTCTTCGTCATTTCGCTACTGGCGTGACCGATGCATGCGACCAGCGCCTCCCCGTCACGCCTTGACCGTGATGCGCGACCAATTGAGCCCCCGGCGCTCGGCGTACTTGGCCAGTGCGCGCTCGTGCTCGATCAGGACCGCGCGCACCACGCCGGACTCGTCGGCATGGCCGAACTCCGGCACGGAATCGGGAATCAAATCCACCTGTTTGTGGGCGTAGGCCAGGGCGAACACCGCGCTCGCGATCGCCACGTAGGGAATTTCGAGGTCAGCCCCCTCCGCGAAATCCTCCACCACGTCCGCGAGGAACTCCAGTTGATCCACCAAGTGCGGGTATTTCGGAGCGTTGATCTGCGCGAACTCGACCTTCAGCATCGGCAGCTTCTTATGCACGCCCGCGAGGATTTTCGGCGTCACCTGCGCCGCCCCGCGATGCACGAATTTGATGATCTCAGACATTCCCGGAGCTTGGGGCAATCCCTGCCCAAAGACAAGCCGGGCGTTTGAAGCCGCCGCCCGCGCGCGGGGACCGGCGGGTCACATTGCCGTTGCCGCGCGGCCCGCGCGCGACTACAACCGCCGCGTGCTCGAGCATTGCGCGCGCGATTTCATCCAGCTCATCGTCACTCCTTTCCGTGACGCCGAAATGGTTTGGGGGATCGTGCCGCTTTACTTCGGGTGGCTGCTGAACGAGATGACCTCGGACAAGCCGTCGTTTCGCACCGCCATTCAAACCGGCTTCAGCTTCGTTTGGGCCGCGGCGCATTGGACTTATCCCTATTTCGCCGGGCACCGGCACGAGCGTTTGCGGATCGATTTCAACGGCCTGTTGGCGGTCAACGCGATGGTTACTTTGCTGATTTTCGTGTTTGGACTGGTCGCCTTGGTCAGCGGACTGCGGCGCAAATACCCGCCTTATTGCTCATTCCTCGGGCACACGCGATTCAGCAACTACTTCATGATCGCGATTTTCCCGATCCAGTCGCCTGGCTATTTGAAGTGGTCGTGGGACTACGTGATCGCCATCGCGGTGTTCGCCGTGCCCGTCTGGCTGCTCATGCACTTTGGCATGAAGCCGCTGCGCAAGGGGAAGTGACGAGCCGCGCCTCTGGAATCCAATCAGTTTCCACCTTTGTTGCCCGCGGGTGAGGGCGAATATTTCAGGAGATAGCTTTGCAGCGCCGCCTGTTGCTCGGCGGTGGAGGCGTAAGGCGCGAGTTGGGAATAATCCGACTGCCACTGGCCGTTATGCGCCTCGCGGTAGGCCTGCATAACCGGCGCCAAAACCTCGCGAGTGGTGTCTTGGAGAAAATCGGTCGCGCCCCGTCCGTTCAAGCCGATCACCAACCGGTTGTCGAACACATTGTCCACCGGTGCTTTCTGGGTCACGATCGAATCACCCACACCGATGGAGGGGGCGGCGCCTTTGTCAGCCACCTTCCAGCGGTCGAGGATTGCCGGGTCCATCGCTGGATCAAGGAACGGCGCCAGTTGGGAAAGATCGCCCGGAAAATGCCCCTCATTAGCCCGGGCGTATTCTCGCAATCCTCGGAACAACATGTCACCGGCTTCGCTTTCCGCCACATTGCGCACGGCGCTCAAGGCGCGGCGATAGTCGGTCTCCGTTTCCAGCGCGTGGCCTTTCACCGCTCCGAGCCAGTCCTCCTCGCTCAACAGCCGCAGCTCGGGAATGCGGGCCTGCGGATTTTGTTCCAGCCGTTGTCGAAGCTGCGCCACGCGATTGATCCAGGCTCGGGCGGTGGAACCGACGGGATCAGCCTCCGAAGGCTGTCCTGCCTCGTTGCGCAACCGGGCCACCTCGCCCCGCAATTTTAACAATTCATTGGTGGGCCGGCCCGGTTTTTCCTCGCGCATGGAGGCGAGTTGGCGCGCGAGCGCGTCCCGCTCGTCGGTCAACTGGCGGACTTGTCCGTTCAACGGCTCCTGTTGCGCTTGCAAGTGTTGCAGGGCCACCCGGGCGTTGGCCGCTTGCCTGGCCTCGTGAAGGCCCGCGCCCACCGCGACAACGAGCGCGGTCGAAACAGCGATTTTTTGCAGGGTGTTCATGGCAATGATTTTTGTGGCGGCGACGACCGCCGTGGTGGTGATGGCACTCCCGGAAAGCGTGCCGCTGGTGACCGCCCCGGCGAGGCCGGCTGGCGCGGCTTGGACTGAATGCGCCGCGACGGCGGCGGCAATCGCGCTGGTCGAAATAGTGACGCCCCGTTTGGAAAAGAATTTCCGAAGCTTTTCCAGTCCGCGGTTTACGCGCATCCGCGCGGCATCCTCCCCTGTTCCCAAGGCCGCGCCCACGGCCTTCAATTCCTTGCCGTCAAAAAACCGGAGCACGACGGCGTCATGCTCCTTCTCTCCCAGCGAGTTGAGCGCCTCCTCCAGCAGCGGGGCGATCTGGCTCCATGCCTCCGTTTTTGGTTCAGGTTGGTTGAACATGGATTGCAATTGCGACTCCTGCTCCCGGATCTGGCGCCGGCGTTGCATTTTCAAGGTGTCGGCCGAGATGTGGCGAGTGGAGCGACAGAGCCATCCGGAGAGAATGACCCTGGCGCCGAGCGATGGCGCCTTGCGGGCAAGCAGCACGAAGACTGCCTGGGTGATTTCCTCGGCCAAATGAGGGTCGCGTACCTGCCGGAGGGCCACCGAATAGACGAGATTGACGTGCCGCGACACTAGCGTGGCGAAGGCTTGCTCGGATTTCCCCCGGGCATATTCGGCCACCAATGTCATGTCATCGTCCGGCATATTCGCTGGTATATGGACGCCGGAGCGAAAACCGAACAACAATTCTGCGGGGGAATGGAGATCCGCGCGCAGGCCGGGCCGGGCGGAAAACAAATTCCTCCTCCTCAGTCGTAAACGGAGGGGAGGCGACCCTCACCGATTACTCGTTCCGCGCGGCGAGGTAACGCTCCGCGTCGATCCCCGCGGCGCACCCCATGCCGGCGGCGGTGATCGCCTGGCGATAGACGTGGTCCGCGCAATCGCCCGCGACGAACACGCCCGGGATATTGGTGGTCGCGCCGCCTTTGGGAATGATGAAACCATTCTCGTCCATGTCGATCTGGCCTTTGAACAAAGTGGTGTTTGGAACGTGGCCAATCGCGACAAAGACGCCTGCGCAATCGAGCGTCGATTCCGCGTTGGTCTTCAAATTCTTCAACCGTACGCCCGTTACTTTGTCCTGCTTCACGTCCAGCACCTCCGTCACCACCGAATCCCAGACGGGCTTGATCTTTTCGTGGGCAAACGTGCGCTCGGCCATGATCCGCGAGGCCCGGAGCGAGTCGCGGCGGTGCACGAGATAGACCGTCGAGGCAAAGCGGGTCAGGTAAATCGCCTCCTCGCACGCGGAATCGCCGCCACCGACAACCACCAACGGCTTTTGGCGAAAGACTGGCAACGCCCCATCGCAAGTGGCGCAATAGGTGACGCCCTTTTTCTCTAGCAAATGCTCGCTCTCAAGGCCGAGATGGCGGTGGCTCGCGCCCGTCGCGATGATGATCGTCTCGGCTTGAAGCGGCTCGCCGTCCACGGTGAGGTGGAATGGCTGGCGGCTCAAGTCCACAGACTCCACCGTCGCGAACTTCACCCGCGCGCCGAATCGCTCGGCCTGCTGCTGCATGCGGGTCATCAACTGGTAGCCATCAATCCCCTCGGGGAAGCCGGGGAAATTCTCCACGATGCTTGTGGTGGTGAGCAGGCCACCGGGCATGAGGCCGGACAGGACAAGCGGATTCAGGTTCGCGCGCGCCGTGTAAAGGGCGGCGGTCAGGCCGGCGCAACCGGTGCCAATGATGACGACTTTTTCCATACGCGCGGCGAACCTAGAATGGCTCCCGGCAAATTGCCAGAGCGCAATGGAATCCAAGCCCTCCACCGCTCCTCTGCACTTCCCCGGGTAACATTTAATTTGAGTCAATTCGGCACTCCGCCGAAATGATCTGAGTGATCCTCCGATTATCGGCACCGACGGGGCCTGATTTACAGACGGTTCAGGGCCTGAACCTCACCTCTCAGCACCCGGCTCACTCGGCTCTTTGCCATGTATACCGCGGCCTTAGTGCTGCCAACGGCCCGCGCGGTGTCAGCGATGGAAAGACCCTTGCGGACATGCAGATCGAACATCTGGAACTGCTTGATGCCTACCTTGGCTTTGACGCGCTTAAGTGAGAGACTCAGGAGATGCCGCTCCCATTCGGCGTCCCACATTTCCTGAAGCGGATCTTCCGACGGAGCGGCCAGCCGATTTTGCGGATTGCTCCCGGTGGTATCATCGGCGATTCCTCCGGCCGAATCTGGCAAAGTCGAAAATAGCCGGGCGTCCCGTTTTCGCGCCCGGAATTGGTCTCCAATGCGCCAGCGCGCCTGCCCCAACAGCCATGACTTGAAGGACCCATGACCTGGGCCAACCTGGAAGTCCCCGATCTTACGCGCGACGGCAAGGACGGTCTCTTGCACGACTTCCTGAGCTTCAGGGTCGTTCAGACCCGCCTTTCGGGCAAAGTTGTATATCAATTGCCAGTAATTCTCAAAGAAGTCGCGCCACGCGCTCGCATTGTCCAGATCCTTGAGGCCGACCAAAAGGCTCTGTCGGGTGGCAATTGAGTCTTGCGGATCGCGCGTCACGGGGTCACCAGGAAGGTTCGGATGAATCTGCACAAGGTGACCACGTCGTGGCCGTGCGAATGTTAACAAGAAAACCGCGTATTTGGGACTGGGCCCCAAACGTGGACTGGCGTTTCCGGCACCGACGGAAAGAATATTTTTGTTCGCATCCGTTAAACTCGATTGGTTCGAAGCGTGTTACGCTTATGGAACAACCGCGACGTGGACGACAAACACTGGAAGTTGGGCAATGCCGGCGAACCGCAGGCACTCGGTTCCACTCCGGGTTCACCCTGATCGAACTCCTCGTTGTGATTGCCATCATCGTGATTCTGGCGGGAATCCTGTTGCCGACATTCGCAAAGGCCAAAACCAAAGCGCAAGGAATTCAGTGCATGAACAACACCCGGCAGCTTTGCCTTGCCTGGCTAACATATGCCCACGACAACGATGATCGGCTTGTTTTCACTGAGTTTGACGACACTCTCATCGCGGCCGGTGCCTGGAAAAGCTGGGTGACAGGAATCCTAGATTGGAGCACGAACCCGGACAATACTAACGTGGCCCATATAACCGGGCCAAGCGCGCTCATGGCTCCTTACACCAGCGGTGCCACGGGAATATACACTTGTCCGGCGGACAATTTTTTGAGTCCCGCCCAGCGCAAGATAGGTTGGCAACGGCGGGTCAGGAGCAATTCAATGAATTTTGCCCTCGGAAACAACTACGATTTCTCCAAGGCGTTAGGGGAGGATTACGCGTCGGAAATCGGCTACCAAAAGCTTACAGCCCTTCCAAATCCATCCGGAATCTGGGTCTTCGTGGACGAACATCCCGACAGCATTGCCACAGGTCTGTTCACGGTCCGCATGAAGAAAGACTCATGGGAACACCTGCCTGCGTCCTATCACAACGGTGCCTGCGGTTTCGCCTTTGCGGACGGCCATTCGGAGATCAAGAAATGGTTGGACGCCTTCACAATTCAGCCGATTCGTTTCAAAGGGTATTCAACGGGCTATCCCTGGGAGACCACTCTGCCGCCTGGAGCCCGAAGGGACCACCAGTGGTTGCAGGAGCGTACCTTTGGAAAACGCTGAGAGCACGACTGAATAAATGTAGCAGACAATCCATGAGGGTCACTCCAACCACCAATTTAGCGATGGCGTCGCAGACCATTAAATCGATGTTCCGCCGACTCAGCGCGCAACCCGTCACGGCGCTTGGTGCGATCCTGAAAATCGCCTGCCATTTGGCATTGATTCATCCGTCTTCGCGGCTTTGTGCAGACGTCGTCTCGCTGGAAGCGGAGATCCGGGGCGCCACGGGAACGAGGGATGAGAGGGTTGCGCCAATCCTGTTCGATCTACCGCCTCACGGTGCAATCGTTTTCCTCAGAACCGTGGTGCAACCTGACGGAAAACGGCTGGCGATGTTGTTCGATTCGCTACCTGGCGTTGATGCCACGCGCGGCCGCCTTTTTCGAGTCAACCCGGACGGCTCGATGGATCAGACGTTCATCCCCCAACTGGCACACGATTCCAATGGCGGCCCTGATCGTCCTAGCGCCTACTACTATGGACAGCCGTGGGGAAGTTACACGCCTACTCAAGATACGGCCCCAGTCTGGCTGCAACCGGACGGTCAAATATTGATTCGGGGCAGCGATCACCCCGCAAACGCGTTTAATCTAGTCCGGCTGATGCCTGACGGAAGCCGGGATAACTCCTTCAACCCCTCGCTCGGTCGCACTGAGATTCCCAGCCGCGTCCTTGTTCAAACGGACGGACGATTGATCGTGGTCGGCGACTTCGGCATTCGCAGACTCAACACGGATGGCTCGCTCGATTCGACCTTTAACGTCCAATTCCAGGGAGGTCTCCAATACCGCGAAGTACCCGCCGTGGCGCTGCAATCGGATGGAAGATTGTTGATGCTGGGCAACTTTGAGGGTGCGAACGGTTTACCCACGGGAAACCTCGTTAGGCTCGAGTCCGATGGGACGATGGATCCGACCTTCGTGGCTCCCCCCAGATTCAGTACCGGAAGCAAGATGTGGAGCTATTCGATCGGCCTCGCCCGCAATGGTGGGATCGTCATTGCGACCCCGGATTTGGTTCGGCTCAAACGTAACGGAGACATCGACGACACGTTTCATATCAGACCTGGAATTTACGCAACCAGCCTGTGTGGTGAACTCCCGGATGGGGCGTGGCTTGCCGGAGTCTCGGACGCTGCGGGGTGGAACAACTTTCTTCGTATCAACCCCGATGGTTCGTGGGAGTGGGGGGCGCCTCTCGCGGGATGCTTTGGGGTCAACCTGCGTGCTGACGGCACCGTCCTAGGAGTTTTCTCCGAGGGCAACTCCAGGGCTAGTGTCGTGCAGCTGCATGCCGTGCCGGAGCCGCTCCTTTTCACCTCCATTGTGCGCGAACTGTCAGTTTGCGGGCAAAACCAGCCAGGGATTTGCGGGTGAAAACCAGCCACTTTTGAGGTGAGGCGTTGGACCAAGTGTTCCTGTATTGGGGAACGCTCGGGGCGATGAATCAACTCAAAGTGAATCAAACTCAATC
>CAZMLP010000557.1:0-3411 GCA_964566745.1 uncultured Verrucomicrobiota bacterium
TTGCCGGGCCGCTCGTAGGTCTGTTTTTCAAAGGCCCCTTTGCACCAATAAATCCAGCCATCCACGCCCATATAGGGACCGTGCAGATCATTCGCGCAACCGGTGAGGGTTTTGCCTTGAAACCATTCCTCGCGCTTGTCCGCAACGCCATCGCCATCCGTGTCGGTAAGCTTCCAGATGCTTGGCGGCGCGCTGACATAGAGCGAGCCGTCGTGCCACATCGCCCCCTCGGGAAATCCCAGCTTGTCCGCGAACACAGTCGTTTTATAGTAACGCCCGTCACCATCCGTGTCCTCCAGCCGCATCACGCGGTGCGGCTTCTCGACCAGTTGCTTGTCCGGCTTGGCATTCGAGCCGGAGGAGTCCGTGACATACAAGCGGCCCTGCTCGTCCAAATCCGCTTCGATGGGACGGTCCACCAGCGGCGAATTGGCCACCCGTTCAATCTCAAAACCGTCCGGCACAGTGAGAGTTTGATCGGGAAATTTGAATTGCGCGCCGTGGACGGACAGCACCAGCGCGAGAGTGCCGGCGAGCGGAAGAAAGCGGGAAGGCGTTTTCATGAGAGCAAGGCGATGCTAGGAATCTTCCGAAAAATTGCAAGGAACGTGCGCTGTGGATTCTCAAACGCGTTTCAGAAACGAATTCCGATTTGAGACAGTCGCAACTTCGGTTGATCGGGCTGCTAGAATGGCGGAAAAAAGGCTCGTCAGAGCCTCGCCCCATCGTCGCGGGGATGCTTCGGTCCGGCAGGATTTTAACGGCAAACTAGCCCTATCGCCTTGGAATTCGAGGAGACACAAACCCGTCCGGGATGGTGGGGCGAGGCTCTGACGAGCCGTCTTCCTTCGGAGAACTTTTGCCGCGCCTGAACCGCTTAAAAAAATAAAAGCGCCCGGGGATCACGGGCGCTTTTGAAAGTGGCGAGTTTGGCGGAGACTTAACGTTCCCGCCAGCGGCCCGCCAAAAGCCCAACCGCGCCAAGCCCCATCAACGCGACGACGCCCGGCTCCGGAACAGCGGCGGCGGAAAAATTATCGATCTTGCCCAGTCCGTCCGCGTTAAACCCGCGAAACGCGGCGAACATCGCGCCGTCCTTCGTGATGTCCGCGTTTGAAAAAACTTTGGGATCGAAGGTGAAAATCGTCGCGCCCGCCGTCAGGCCGTCCTTGCCAAAATCCTGCAACGACCCGGAGACCAAAAACTGCCCGTTGCCCGAGTTTTGAAAGGTCGCGGAAAGCTGGTACCATTCGCCGGGTGCGAGCGTGAGGTTCGGCGTCAGGGAGGTGCTGACGGTTGCGCCGGCGGCGGTTTTGTCCTGGAACTGCGGGGTGTAAACATTGCCGGTGGCGGCCGCCGTGCTTAAACGCAGGCTCATGAAAGCAAGGCCGGCATTCCCGTTCATGCCGCTGGTGTTCTCGTTCACGAAACCAAGCTGCAACAGGCGGTTTCCTGTCGCCGTGTTCGCGACCACATTGAACGTCGATGAAATGCTCAGGGTGGCCCCCGTCGCGGAAAAGTCGAAGCTGACCGGCTTGTAAATCCCGGTCGCGTCGGCGGTGGCAGTCGCGCTGCCGGGAGAGACCCCGACCGCGCCGCTGTTGCCGACGCCACCGGTGGTTACCTGGGCATACGGGCTGCCGTTGCCAGGCGTGGCGTTCTGATAAACATTGAAGTTGTTGGCGAAATCCCCCGTGTTATTGAAATTCACGGAGAAATTTTGAGCGTGAGTGATGGTTGTTCCGGCAGCCAGTGAGAGAATGCAAAACGTCTGTAACGACTTCATACGTCTGGTGGTTTGGTCGGAGGAAATTGCGATAAATGGCGCCGATGTGTAAAGAATATTTCACACAATCGCCATTTTTTCCACCTGACGACAATGGTATAACCGGCCGGAGACTCCGCCCCTCTTCAGAGCAACTCCGGCTTGGTCATCAATGTCGCGATGCGCGTCAAAAGCCGCCCCGCCGCGCCGCCATCCAGCACGCGATGATCGAAGCTCAGGGTCAAATTCGCCTCCATCACCGGCACGAATTTTTCCGCCGCCTCGTCCCACAACGGAACCTTGCGTCCCGCGCCCAGGCCAAGCACCAGCGTTTGCTCGGGCAGCGGAATTGGCGTGGCCCACATCAGCCCGAATGTTCCAAAATTAGTCACCGTGGCCACTGTTCCGCCAGTCGCGTCCGGCGGCAAACGGCGTTGACGCGCCAGTTCCACCAATTCGTTGTAGCGGCCAACCAACTCGGAGAGCGGGCGTTTGTCCGCCCCGCGCAACGCCGGGACCAGCACGCCGTCCTCCACTTCGACTGCGAACCCGACGTCAATGGCTGTCGGATGAACAATTTGCTGGCCAATCAACCGTCCTGCTGGCGCGCTGTTTTCCACCAAGGCCAGGGCGAGCGCCCGCAACGCGTATAGCGCCGGACCCGGCTTGGGGTTTGATTTTTTCCGGTGGGCGAGCAACGGATCAAGACACACGGGCAGCCCGACCGTCGCCAGTGGCCGCGTCCAACTGCGGCGCATCGCGTCAGCCACCGCCACGCGCATGGTCGAGGCGGGAGTCATGTGGCTGCGCTCCAAATTCGCCAGGAATTTCTCAAAATCCTCGATGGTCACCCGACCCGCCGCGCCGCTGCCCGCGACGCCCGCCAAATCCGCCGCGTGCAAGCCCAGTTCATTCATCCGGGCTTTCATCCGGGGAGACATGTAACTCGCCCCGGAGGCGTGCGCGGGGACGGGAAGTCCTTTTACCGTTGGCGCCACACCGGATCTGCCATTGCCATGCTCATGACCGCCGCCACTTGGCCCGCCATTCACGGCGCGCGAAGTGGGCGCCGCGCCAATCCCCAGGCGCGCGGCCTCCTCGTCCGTGGCGTGAATCTGTCCCAGCGCCGCGCCCACCGCGTAACTTTCCCCGACTGTCACGCGCAGGCTGTCCAGGCTGCCCGAGCAGGGCGCCGTGACGGTTGTGGTGGCCTTGTTGGTCTCGACCTCGAGCAAATCCTGGTCGGCCTTCACCTGCTCGCCCGGTTGCGCGAGCAGGCGGACGATGGTGGCCTCGGCGATGGACTCGCCCAATTGCGGCATGATGACGGGAACCAAGGGCATGATGAAATTAAGACCGCAATAATTTGCGCGTGGCGGTGGCGATGCTCTGCGCGGTGGGCCGGTGCGCGGCCCACAGGTTGGGATGATAAGGAATTGGTGTGTCTTTGGCGTTAAGGCGTTGGGGCGGGGCGTCCAAAAGATTGAAGCCCTCGCTTGCCACGCGCGCTACCACCTCGGCGGTGACGCCGCCCCACGGCCAGGCCTCGCCCACGCATAGCAGGCGGCCGGTGCGCGCGACGGACGCCATGATGGTGTCCGTGTCGAGCGGTTTGATGGAGCGCAGATCAACCACTTCAATCTCGG
>CAZMLP010000558.1:0-8767 GCA_964566745.1 uncultured Verrucomicrobiota bacterium
GGCCGGCGGATGGACGCCGGCAAGACCGTCATCAACGAGGTGCTCGCGGCCATGCACCCGCGGCTGCACCTGTTCGGCCACCACCACGAGTTCACCGACTCGGTGCGCCAGAACGTCCGGTCCGAGCTGGCCGTGCCGCTCGAGGTGAACGGCGAGACTCGCGGGGTGATCAATGTGGATTCCGAGCGGCCTGACGCCTTCAACCCCGACGACCAAATCTTGCTGCAAGAGTTGTCGATCCAGGCGGCGAAGGTCATTCAAAACACCTGGCTCTATGAGCAACTCCGGCTCAAGGCGCGGTTGTTCGAATCGTTGTTTCGGGTTGGCCGGACAATCAATTCGGCGGTCGGCCTCGACGCGGCGCTCAAGAACATCACCCGCGAGTCCTGCCAGTTGATGGGCGCCAGGATGTCATCCCTGCTCTTGCTCGACGACTCCGGCGAGTGGCTGGACCTCCACGCCAGCCACGGCGCGGGCGAGGCGTACCTGAGCAAGCCGCGGCTCGAGGTCGGGGAAAGCCTCGTGGGCGGGGTCATCCGGCGCAAAAAACCGGTGCAAGTGGAAAACGTGCAAACCTCGAACCACTACCAGAATATCGAGGTGGCGCGCCGCGAGGGACTGGTCTCGCTGTTGAGTGTTCCCCTCGCCTTCGGCGGCAAACCGCTCGGGGTGTTAAACGTTTACACCAGCCAGCCCCACACTTTTTCCAACGAGGAGATCCGCATCCTTTCGGCCCTCGCCGAGCTTTCCGCCATCGCCATCGACAAGGCGCGGCTCTATGAGCGCGTCGTGGACGTGGAGGAGCAGTTGCGCCAGAGCGAGCGGCTCTCGGCGCTCGGCTTGCTGGCCGCCGAGGTGGCGCACGAGATCCGCAATCCGCTCACGGTCATGAAGATGCTCTATCACTCGCTCGATTTGCGGTTCCCGGACAACGATCCCCGCGCCAAGGACGCCGCGATCATGGGCCAGAAGATGGACCACATGAACAAGATCGTGGAGCAAATCCTGGCCTTTGCGCGCGGCACGGAGCCGGAGCTCGCGCCCGTCAACCTGAACCAGATGATCGACGAGCTGGGCCTGCTGGTCCGGCACAAGCTGGGCAATCAAAACATCGAGTTGCGCTGCGACTTCGCGGAGAATCTTCCGCCCATCCTGGCCGATTCCGCCCAACTGGGGCAGGCGTTCCTGAACCTCACGCTCAATGCCGCCGAGGCCATGCCCGACGGCGGCCGCCTGACGATCCGGACCAGCCTTGTCACCGGCGAGGAGGGCCAGCCCCCCTCGCGGGTCTCAATTGAGTTCAAGGACCAGGGCGTGGGCATGACCGCCGAGCAGCAACGGAAGGCGTTCACCTCCCTGCTCAACACCACCAAGATTCGCGGCACTGGCCTGGGGCTGGCGATTGTGGCGCGCGTGGTCGAGGCGCATCGCGGCACGGTGCAGGTGAAATCCAAGCCGGGCAAAGGCACGACCTTCACCGTGCAGTTGCCGCTATAATCCAAAAATCGAATCACCGAAATGAACAAACCAACAAAAACCATGTCGCAAAACTTGTAAGGCGAAGCCCGCAGGAACAATATTGGTTATGGCTCTCATTTCGCGCGTCACCTTGCGAAACTATAAAAGTATCGCTAGTTGCAAAATTCAACTCCGGCCGCTGACTTTTCTTGTGGGTCCCAACGGGTCGGGCAAGAGCAATTTCCTCGACAGCTTGCGATTTGTCGCCGACGCGTTGCGAACAACGCTCGATCACAGCCTTCGGGATCGCGGCACGATAAAAGAGGTGCGTCGACGGAGCGGCGGCCATCCGAACCATTTCGCGATCCGGGTCGATTTTGAAATCGGCGACAGAGCCGGACACTATTCATTTCGAATTGGAGCGAAGCCTTCCGGCGGGTTCGAAGTCCAAAGCGAGGAATGTCGTGTTTTTCAAAACAACACAATGCTCGGCGAGGATGACTTTTATCATATCAGCGGCGGCAAAGTCGTGCGATCGACAGGAAAAACAATGCCGGCGGCGGTCTCCGACCGCCTCTATTTGGTCGCCGCTTCCGGTTTGCCCGAATTTCGACCGGTTTTTGACGCCCTTTCTGGAATGTGCTTTTATAACCTGAATCCTCGCGAAATCGGGGCGATGCAAAAGCCCGATGCCGGCGAACGCCTGGCCCGGGAAGGATGGAACAGTGCCAGCGTGTTTGCGAAACTGCCTGACGCCACTAAAGCAGAAATAGCTGATTATCTTGGAAGGATTGCTCCTGGTATTTCCGGCGTTGACGCAAAGCTTCTGGGATCCCAGGAGACCTTGGAATTCCGTCAAAAGGTGAAAGGACAATCAAATCCCTGGCGCTTTCTTGCCGCCAGCATGTCCGACGGGACTTTGCGGGCGTTTGGAGTATTGCTGGCCCTGTTCCAAGGCCGCGGCAAAAATGGCAACGCGCCTTCACTCGTCGGTTTGGAAGAGCCCGAGGTGGCTTTGCATCCGGCAGCAGCCGGGATTTTGTTGGGGGCATTGCGAGAAGCCTCCATATCAGCACAGGTTCTGGACACCAGTCAAAGCCCGGATTTATTGGACGACTCATCGATTCCAGACGACTCAATCCTTGCTGTGGACAATCGAAATGGGGTCACAATTGTAGGACCGGTGGATGACGCGGGCCGTTCGGCCATGCGTGACCGCCTCTTCACGCCCGGCGAGCTTCTGCGACAAAACCAGCTTGCCCCCAACGCCGAAGCCTGGGAAGAGGTGCAAGATGAGCAACAATTGGGATTATTTGAAACACGTTGATGCGCGATTCACTGTTTGTCGCTCCCATTGTCGAGGGCCATGGCGACTCTGCGGCCATAAACCCGCTATTGCGACGGGTGACAGCCAGGGCAAAACCAGACTCGGCCCTGTTTATCAATCCCGCATTGCGCGTGAAGGCCGGCTCGTTTCTAAAGGACGAAGACTATTTCCGAAAATACATCGAGTTGGCCGCCCGCAAAGTCAAAGCCGCGCCCGCGCCGCGGGGATTTGTGCTTGTCCTTCTTGATCTCGATGACGATTGCCCCGGAAAAGTCGGCCCTGAAATTTTACGACGCGCAAAACTTCAGCGTCCCGATGTCGATTTCGAAGTAGTGTTGGCGCACCGGGAATTTGAGACTTGGTTTCTGGCGGCGGCCAACTCCCTCAAAGGCATTTGCGGTCTGCCACCGTCGCTGGAAGCCCCGGTGGATCCGGAACGCATTCGCGATGCGAAGGGTTGGCTGGCAGAACGAATGGGACGATCGTACAACGAGCCAATTCACCAACCGCAAATGACGGAGGCGTTCGACTTGGATGAAGCCGCCCAGGTGCACTCCTTCGCCAGGTTATTGAGAAAGTTCAACGACCTTTTTTAGAGTTGGAGCCGCCGACTATTTGGTACATCGGTATTTTCAAAATGAAAAACGGCCCGGCGTCTTCAAGACAACCGGGCCGTCACGCAGGGAGGACTCGCGCCTGGGAAACCGTGGACTAAAAGCGATAGGAGATGTTGCTGGTGATGATGAAGTCGGCAAACGCGGCGTCCCCGTGTTTGTTGGTGCGGATGTCCGAGACGCTGCGCTCCCGGTTCCGCTCAATCGCCACCGGGGCCGTCACCGTGATGGCCAGTTTCTTGTGCACCCATGTGATTCCCGGCTCAATCGACACAGAGTAGCCGGGACGGCGGGATCCCTCGCTGCTGCCAAACCAGTCCGTGACCGGAACACCCTCCATGCGCCCGCCCAAACTCAGGGACAAGCCTTGGGACGGCCAAATCACGTAGCTCAACCCGGCCCGCAAAAGGTAAGTGTCCGGGATGGAGTACCCCGTCGCCGGCTCCCGTTCCTGCGGATTGATGAGATACGAGGCCTGCGTGTAGGCGTACAGGTTTTTGACGATCTTTTGGAATCCCTGCATGTCCAGCGTCACGCCCCAGCCGCCGTCGCCCGGCTGGATGGATTGGTCCACATATCGCAACACCGGCCCGGTGGCTTTGTAGGAAAGGTCCGTCGCCTCCGAATCGCCGGTGGGAAATTTCATGCCGACGCCAAACGCGATATTGCCATCCTTGTGGTGATCCGGATCGAACACCCACATGAACCCGTTAAAACGGACGTCGGCCAGGCCGCTGGCGCTCATGGTGTGCCGGTGAACGCCATCGTGCTCATAGAGCGAGGAGCGGTCCGAATAGACGAAGGGAATGGTCAAGTTCAGCGAAAACCGTTTGGTGATGGCGTACGTGGTCGTGAGATCAATGAAATGGGAATCATTCTCCACTTGCGATCCCTGCGCCTGGCGCTGCTTTTGTTCCTGGTCCCCCACGAAATGGCGGTCGGAGTTCAGCCAGCGATAACCGATGGCCACCTGCCAGCTGTTCGCCGGGAGATAGGCGTCCTCTCCGTTCAACAGGTAGCCGCCCGCGCCCCGCGATTGCACACAGCCTTGGGCGTGCAGGTCTGGCCCGGTGCTCGCGAGACCGAGCAAAATCAGGGAAGTGGCAAGGGGGAGAAAACAATAATGCTTCACGAAGTGGATACGCATGAGTGGTTTGGGTTTACGCGCTGACCTTGCCTCATCCAAAACCAGAACCGAATGATTTTGGGGCGAAATGCTCCTTTTTGGGGGTGAGAAACGCCCCTCACCCGCGCGAAAGGAAACGAAGGACCGGTCAGGCGGCGGCCACCGAGTAAATTTGCACCAAACCGAAGTTCGGCCATTTGCCGTCCTTAGGCTTTTCTTGGAACTTCGCCTTGCCGAGGACGAGACGGTTGCCGTCGGGCGTGAACCGGATTTCTGTGACGCGATGTTTCACGTCCAGCGAGTGCAGCAGCGTGCCGTCCCCCGCGTTAAAAAAGGCGAGGTTCCATTTGCCCTGAAACAGCCGGCCACCCATCGCAAAATAGTTTCGCCCGGGATGCCAGCCGAGCGAGACCATGTCGCCGTGGCCGTTGTCGCTCTCGCGCGTCTCGCTCAATTTTTTCCCCTCGCGCCAGTTGAACCTCTGCCAGAGCTGCCGCCCGTTGCCCGCCGCCGGATCGGTGGTCGAGCCCATTCCGCAGACATAGAGGTCGTTGCCGTCCGCCGTGAACATCAAGGCCTGGATGCCGCCGGTATAATAGTGGCCCTTGATAATCCCCCACCCGGTGAAGCTGGGCGTGGCAAACTGCGCCACCTGCTTGCCGGTCGCCAGTTCCCACACCCGGGTTTCGCCCATCAGATTGCTGGCGGCAACGTGACGGCCGTCCGGCGTAAACTTGACCGCCTGAACCGGAGGAACGTGCGAGAAGGAATGGCGCAACTCGCCCGTGCGCGCGTCGAACACTTTAATCGACGGCTCCCTCTCCGGAGCCGGTTCGTACTTGTAGCCGCCGCACTGGTATTGACCCGTGCACGACGCAATCATCGAGCCGTCGGAGGAGGCATCCATGTCCCACGACCAAAAATCATGCGCCTTGACCTTCCGGATCACTTTGCGCCCGGTCAGATCGTGCCAATGCAACATCCCGTCGTACCCCGCCGAGACCAGCGTCTGGCCCCCCGCCAGCAACGCCACACCGCTGGCGTAGCTTTCATGGCGCGACAGTTCAGTCGCCTTGCCCGCCTCAAGATCGACCGACTGGATCGCGCCATCGAGACAAGCGGCGTGCGCGGTCCTCGCGTCCGGCGCGAGTGCTAGCGCTAGCACGGCGGCAGGCAGGCTGATTTCCTTCACCCAGGTTACTTTGAGCGCGGGGCCGGTTGCTGCTTTGTCTTTTTCTTCAGCCACAAAATCTTTGGACGACGATGGCGCGACAGCGCTTCACGGCGGGCCAAACGCCCACAGCGTTTTTTCGCCGCGAATGTAAATCCGGTTGTTGATCAAGGCAGGCGTGGCCATGACCTGCTGGCCCAGCTCATTCCGCGCCAGCACCTCAAAGTTGTCACCGGCCTTCAGCACCACCACCACCCCGTTTTGCGCGGTGGCGTAAACCCGCCCGTCCGCCGCCACGCAAGAGGCGTAATAGTCTCCGAGCGCGCCCATTCGCTCGCCTTGGTAATGAGCAACGCCAGTGCGGGCGTCATAGCACGAGGCCAGGCCGCCATTCTTGATCGTGTAGAGCCTCCCGTCGTAAAAGAGCGGCGAGGAGACGTAGGGCAATTGTTTCAATTGCTTCCAGGCAAGGTGCGTTTTGGTGATCTCCCCGTGACCGCCGGGGCGAATCGCCAGCAGCGAGTTCTCCGCCTTGGCGAACATGTCGGCCATGTTGTCCCATTCGGCGCCGGTGACGATCCCGTCCTTGTTCAGATCCATCTGCGTAAACCGGTCCCGCACCGGCCCCTTCGGCAACTCGTCCTGCGTGAAATGGCCGTCATGGTTGAGATCGAATTGGGTGACCGCCTCTGAAAAGGACGGCATCGAAAGCCGCTCGCCCTCGTCGCCGCCCAAGTTCCAACTCGACGAGAACAGCAGACCGTCTCCCGCCACTGGAGAGGCGCACGCCACTCGCGATGTGCCGCTGACCGTCCAGCGCTCCGAGCCGTCCTTGGGATTGTATCCCCGTAGCCAAAGGGAACCGGGCACGACCAGTTCCGTCTCGCCGTCATGCCGCCACACAAACGGCGTGGCGAACCCGCGCCGAAACTCCGCGCGATCCCTTTTCCAAACGGTCTTGCCGGTGGCTGGATCGAGGGCCGTGAGGAACGAGCCAAGGTCCTGGTCCGCGTTGAGAATCAACAAGTCATCCACCAGCACCGGCGAGGAGCTGTTGCCAAACTCGACGACCGGTGTGGCCATTTCCTTGCGCCAAAGCTCCCTGCCTGCGGGGTCATAACAAACCAGGCCCAGCGAGCCGAAATAAACATAAACCCGCCGGCCGTCAGTCACCGGCGTGGGTGTGGCGGGATTGCCGAGACGGTGTGTCGGCTCGAGTTTTTCCACCGCAACATCTTGTCGCCAGAGTTGCTTGCCATCGCGACGGTCGATGCAAATGGTCGAGAGCTTTTTGTCGCCAGAGGCGGTCAGAAAAATCCGGTCGTCCCAAATCACCGGCGAGGAATTGCCCGCGGGAAAATCAATCTTCCAAACCAGGTTGGTCGTCGGGCCAAATTGAACCGGTGGCTTCGCGTCCGTGGATACCCCCAGCCCGCCTGGACCGCGAAATTGTGGCCATTGGCCCGCGAAAGCAACATGCGCAATCGCCAGCGTGATGGCCAGCAACGTTCTTTGCCAGGATGCGCGCATGGGTGAGCGGCTCATGCGAGAACCTCGCGTATCGGCTCCGCATGCTCTTCCACCCGATGAAATGTCGGCAAATCCGGCAGGTCATAAGCGGCGTAGGGGTCGATGCCCAGAGCGGTAAAAATCGTGGCGAACAGGTTCTTCTCATTGAACGGTTTGTCCACCACCTCCAGACCGTCGGCATCTGTCGCGCCCACCACCACGCCGCGTTTGATGCCACAGCCCGCCAGCGAAAGGCTCCACGCGTTCGGATAGTGGTCGCGGCCGCGCGCGGTGTTGAGCCACGGGGTTCGGCCGAACTCGCCCATCATTACCACCAGCGTCTTGTCGAGCAGGCCGCGTTGTTCGAGGTCGTTGATCAAATGAAAAATGATCTTGTCCAGGTCCGGCACGAGCATCTGGTAAATCTCGTTGTGAAACACATGACTGTCCCACGGCATGCCGTTGGCCACCATGACAAACGGCGCGCCGTTCTCGACCAAGTGCCGCGCCAGCAGCGTGTGCATACCAAATGTTCCCGGCCCGTAGCGCTCTTTGTCCTTGGCCGGCAATTTCTCCATGTCGAACAAATCCGCGCAACTCATCAACCCCTTCACCCGTTCGAAAACAGCGTTCTGGGACGCGGCGGCGGCGCTCTTGCGCTCGTTCTCGAATTTTTTGGTGAAGAAACGGCGCAGCGCCTCGCGTTGCTCGTGGTCCTCGGAGGTGATGTCGGACAGGCGATGAACATCCGGCAGTTTGTAATCCCCGCCCACGCGCACCGGACCGTATTGCGCGCCCAGCCAGCCGGCCCAATTGCCCGCCTTGAATTCGCGAAACTCGTTTCCCTCGGGGCAAGGGTCCAGCAGGATGAAATTGGGAATCGGACTGTCGAGCTGGCCGAGTTGCTGGGCCAACACGGAGCCCAGCGTGGGGCGAATGAACGGCGGACGCGGACCCGCGCCCCGATTAAGCAATTCGATGCCCTGCAAATGCTCGCTCTGATTCGTTTTCATCGAGCGAATCACTGAGAGCTTGTCCGCGATGCTTGCGCACTTGGGCATCAATTCGCTGAAATGAACGCCAGGCAATTTTGTCGGGATGCTGCGAAACGGCCCGCCGCTGATCCGGCCGGGCTTGGGGTCCCACGTCTCGAACTGGCTCGGCGCGCCGCACAGCCAGAGCAGGATGCAATGCTTCTGCTCGCGCCTGGCCATCTCGGCAAAGGCGGGCAGCGAGAACAACCCGCCCCAGCTCATCATCGAGAACGCGCCAGCGCCAGCCAGCCCTTGGAGAAAACGGCGGCGATGGATCGCGTGATCCGGCTGGCCGCACAGGGAGCCGTGCAAGCCGCTTTTGCTCTGGCCAATGATGGGCATGTTGACGCCGCTTTTTTATGACGAATTGGCCAACGGCGCAATTCACAATCGCGGGGAAAATGGAAATCAAAGCGCGGCTCGGCCACCACCAACATATCGCTCACCGGTCTGGCGCAAATTGTCTTCGCGTGGGAATCACGGCAAGCTAGGGTTCCTGGCAACTCAACTCCCTTGCCCGTGAACGCA
>CAZMLP010000559.1:0-3426 GCA_964566745.1 uncultured Verrucomicrobiota bacterium
CCCGAGTTCCAGCCGACACCCACTCGCTGCCCAACTTTGAGGCCCTTGGCATTGGGCCCCGTCGCCGTGATCCGGCCCACAACTTCGTGGCCCAAAATCGCGGGATACTGGGAGATGCCCCAATCGTTGTTCAGGACGGAAAGATCGGAATGGCACAAGCCGCAATGCTCGACGGCGATTTCGACATCCTCCGTTCCAAGGGGCCCCAAATTAACCTCCTCGCGCACAAAGGGCTGCTTGGCGGCCTTGGCAACCCAGGCCTGGCAACCCGACGCGGTCTGAGATTCGCCTCCCGATGCGTTGTGATCTGGATTCAGGGTTGGATTCATAGTCAATTTGTCCGGTTTATTTTTGGTTTCTGAGGGTGTGTGGACTTCCTGGCCAAAGGGCCCGCCGCGCGCTCGCCCGGCGTGCCCATGATCGTTCATTGATTCGCGGTTGTCACCGAATTCTGGCGTAGTGTCTTGAACGCCGCGCGCAGTTCTTCCGTGAACAATTTGGGCTGTTCCCAAGCCGCAAAATGCCCGCCCTTGTCGAGCTTGTTGTAACGGATGAGCTTGGGATACGCGCGCTCCGCCCAACTCCTGGGAGCGGCATAGATCTCGTCTGGAAAAACGCTCACAGCAACCGGAATCGAGACATTTTTCGGCGCGAAAAAGGCGAGGTTGTTTTCCCAATAGAGACGGGCCGAGGAAACCGCCGTGCCCGTGACCCAGTAAAGTGTGATGTTATCAAGAATATCCTCCCTGGTAAGCCCCTCCGGGCGTCCGTCAAACACACGCGCAATCAGCTCGTAACTGCGGATGTCATGGTCCAAAATCCAGCCCGCCAGGCCCGCGGGCGAGTCCGCGAGTCCATAGAGCGTCTGCGGTTTGTTCTTCATCTCCAGCGCGTAACCCAGGCCGTTCTTGTAAAAAAAGTCCAGTTGTTCCCAGGCATTCTTTTCCTCGGCCGAAAGACTGGCCGGTGGTGCTTCGCCGAATTGGAGCGCCTTGGCAATCTCCGGTGGAATCGTGCCCGGCATGTTGGAGTGGATGCCGATCAATTCAGGCGGGGCCTGTTGGCCCATCAAGTCCACAATAAGCGCTCCCCAATCGCCTCCCTGCGCCGCAAAGCGCGTGTACCCCAGGCGCTTCATCAACACCACCCAGGCGCGGGCAATATGGGCGGGATCCCAGCCGGTGGCCGTTGGCTTGCCGGAAAACCCGTGACCCGGCAGGGACGGAATCACCACGTCGAACGCGTCGGCGGCACTCGCCCCGTGCGCTGTCGGATTGGTCAGGGGATCAATGATTTTTAGTTGCTCGATGATCGAGCCAGGCCAGCCGTGCGTGACGATCAGTGGCAGCGCGTTCGCATGCTTGGAGCGAACATGGATGAAATGGACGTCCAATCCGTCAATCTCGGTCACGAACTGCGGCAGGGCGTTCAGCCTCGCCTCGACTTTGCGCCAGTCATAGCTGGTTCCCCAATAGCGGACCAACTCCTTCATGGTGGCCAGTTGCACACCTTGCGACGTGTCGGCAACCAATTCCTTTTCCGGCCATTGGGTCGCGGCGAGGCGACGTCGAAGATCCACGAGCTTCTCCTCCGGAATGTTGACGTGAAAAGGCCGGATGGCGTTGGAATCTCTCCCAATGCCTGTTTCCGCCGCTTTGCTGGATGTCCCGGGAATCATGGCGGCGGCCAGGGCGAGAGAGACAATCGCGGTTGGCGTCGCGAGGCCCCGCCGCCCCCCGACGGCGGGAGCGTGTTTGACGTGATTGTTAAGGCTCATTTTCGTTTTTTGAGGTTTTTGTTTTGCAAAAGAAGTGCCTGCGGCCTCGAAAGAATCCTTGTTTTCCGACTGCTCCCGAGTCTGCTTGCACAGGTCAACAGCGAGAATTCCTCCCGGAATGGCTAACAGCCCGTTAAAAAAATCTGACTGCCGCCGCCGAGAGGAGTTTTGGCTTTGGGCGCAACGGCGGTATCCATAGTTTTTTTATCCGGCTGGTAACTCGGACGTGAAAACTTTCTCGGTGCCAACGGCCCGGTCCCCGCGCTACGGCGCGTACCGGGTGAACACCAGATCGCGAGACTGGACCGCCTGATGGCAGGGAAAGCAGCCTTTGAGCATCGCCTCGTCGGCTGGCTTGCCGTCATTGAAATGCCCGAATCCCCAGCCCCCTGTGGACGCGTATTTCTTCGCATCCTTGATCATGAACTGAACCCCGTTTGTCGGATGCCCGGCCACGAAGGACTGGACCCGGCCAAAGATTTTATTGTTCTCCTCCGATTGAACGTAACTCCAGGCAAGCCGGGCCACAATTGCCCCCTCCGGGAATGGCTGTTTTCCTACCCGGTACGCCTCGATCGCGACGTCATTTCCCAGAATGGCGCGAATATCATTTAGAGTGCCTTCCTCGTGGGCGACCGAGATTAACCTCCAGTCGCGATACCCCTCGGGAATTTGTGTCACAAAGACGGGCGCGTTTTTCTCCTCACGAGGTCCGGCGGCAACCGCGCTGGCAATGGCGGCGACTGTTTTGTCCACCGAATGGGGGCCCGGGTTCTCCGCTTGCGCCTTTTGTTTCGTGACGACGACAAAAGCGACCACCGCGGCGGCAATGGCGATGACAACGGGGGAGTTTTTCATGTTCTTGAAATTGCCGTTGAGGTTGAAACGTGGCGGGCGTCAAAATCTTTTGCGCGCGACGATACGAACTCCCGGACGCTCATGGCTGGACGCCCGGTCACCCGCTCCACACCGTCGGCCTGCAGGTCATAGCGGCCCGCCCGGTGCAATTCGCCCATCGCCACCACATGACCCAGAAGATGCTCTGGCAAACCGGCCTTTTTTAGCCCCCGCTCCCAATCCTCGGGGGCGATGTCCACATAGGCGATCTCGCGATTCAGCGCGTTTGAAAATTCTCTGGCAATGCCATGCAGGTCTTGCGATCGCGGACCGGTGAGTTCGTGTGTCCGGCCCAAGTGGGGCGCCGGATCCGTGAGAACGGTGGCGATGACGCGGGCGACGTCGGTCGCGGCCACCGGATTGGTTCTGCCCTGTCCGAACGGCAACTCGATCCGGTTTCGATCACGGACCGGCGAACCCGCGAGGGAAAGGAGGCTTTCCATGAATATTGTGGGCCGGATGGTGACGACCGGCAGACCGGACCAGGCGAGGGTCTGCTCGCCGAGCCAGTGTTGCCGTTGTTGGCGGCTTGAGGTCATCCCCTGGATGCTCATCTGGGAAACCGTCATCTGCGACAGGTTGACCAGCGCCTCCACCCCTGTTTCCCGCGCGACCGCCGCCATGATCACGGTCGCCTCCAGGTGGCCCGGGGAGACAGTCATGCCAAAGAAAACCCGGCGGCACCCGCTGATCGCCCGGTGCACATCGGCGGATTCGAGCAGGTCGCCCACCACCACCTCGGCGCCCGCCGC
>CAZMLP010000560.1:0-1771 GCA_964566745.1 uncultured Verrucomicrobiota bacterium
TCGCATCGAGAAAGGCCTGCTTGTCGGGCAACGGCAGGATGCCCGTGGTGTTCGCGAAAATGAAGCCATCGTAGCCCTTCAACGCCTCGGCGGTCATCTTGGTGGCGATGTCATGGTCGTTGTAAACGTAATCGACCGTGAAAGCCTTGCTCTTGTCCTTGTCGCTCAGGCTGCGCTCCGAAAGATCGCCAATCACTTTCATCGCGGTGGGAATCGAGCTGTGGCGGAAGCCTTTGGTGACGGTCACCAGCAGCACCTTCTTCGGGGTCTGGGCGAGGCCGACGCTCGGGAACAGGATCACACCGGCCATCCAGATGGCGGCCAAACGAACCAGGAGTTTCTTCATAGAATAGATGATCATTAAGCCCAAACGCTTGCGCGCGGCGGCGACGTCCGTCCGGGATGACTCTGGTTTAACCTCATTCGCGGTCGGGTCAAGGATTCTTTGGGCGCGGGAATGCCTCGGCATTCGGCAAACGCCAAGGCAAGGGCGTTGCGCGAGGGCCTCGGTGCGCTCCGCGGGTTCGTTTCGGATCAAAGTTCCGGGAGCGCGGATGGCTTGATTTGCTTTGATCCGGTTTGACCAGAGCACCCGTTCCCCTGCTGCGTGCGCAGGCCCAAGATGGAACAACCACCTTGATTTGGCTTGAATGCCCTTGAATTGCGGGGGTTTTTGGGTTTGAGACCGGAGGGGAATCTGAGGTTGTCGCCGCAGCCGGGATGGCGACCTTCCCGGCCAGCCCACCGGCGACCCTGCTCCTCCACTTTGCGCAGCTTGAGCAGTCCGCATGGAACTCCCGCCGGTGTCGCCATGGTTGCGATGGCGGGATAATTCGGGTTGGAATGGACCAGGTGCAAACAGAGGGAAGAAAGCGGGTTCATCCTTCCCCTCCGCGTCGCATGGTGATGCTGTTTTTCACTCACTCCTGATCTTATCAGGCGGGTCAATGATTCTGTTGACTGTATTGACTCCATTGGTTCAAACCTTGTCCTTTCTCGGGTGCAAGCAATTCACTTCCAAATCGATCCAACTATTTTCATTTTTTGGTTAGAATTCGTGGCAAGAAAAAATGGAATTTCGCCCCTTTTTCAGAGAAATGGATGGTAGAGAACGAGGTTGCCGGACGTAACCCCCAAAAGTCCCAAGAGGGCCGACGATGTGGCGGTCCGGTTCGGATGGCTGCGCGGGTGCGGCACCAGCCACCGGCCACCAGCCTTGGTCCTTCAATACCAGTTCTAAGCGGAGCGCCTGGTTATGCGGCGGCCTCGACGCCTTCCCCGAGGGTGCGCGTGAAGTCGCGGCAATATTTCACAAAGGTTTCCTCGGCGAGGTTCGGCTTGTGCGTCATCGGGCGCGAGATTCCCCAACTGCGCTTGAGCTTGCGCTTGCCCAGCGGGAGCGCGGTGAGGCTGCGCTCGGCCAGCTCCTTGCGCGCGACCCACGGCGCCAGGATGCTGATGCCGAGGCCGAGTTTCACGAGTTCCTTGATGGCGTCCATGCTGCCCAGCTCGATGAAGAGCTTCAGTGTCATGTCCTCGCGCTGAAAATATTTTTCGACGAGTTGGAAGGTGTAACTCGTCTTGCTATAGAGGACGAAGTTTTGCGTGGCGATCTCCGTGCGCTCGACCTGGCCGCGCGCGGCCCAAGGGTGTTGCGGCGACATGAGGAACGCCAGCTCGTCCGAGAAGAGCGGGATGAAATCCACCGGCTCGGCGCGCTCGGAGGCAAGGCCGACGGCGACATCAATCCGCCCCTCGCGCAGGAGCTGGG
>CAZMLP010000561.1:0-3860 GCA_964566745.1 uncultured Verrucomicrobiota bacterium
AAGGGACGTATGGTGTTTGCGAGGCGACTGGCAAAAAGATTCCCGCCGCGCGTCTCAAAGCCGTGCCGTGGACCCGCTTCGCGGCGTCCGTGGAGCGCGATCTCGAGCGCAAAGGAAAGGCCGGGATTTCACGGTTGGGCGAGTTGCGTTCGGCACGCGGCGCGGCGGCCGGGGTGGAGCCGGAGGAGGAGGCCGTTCCTCCAGATGAGAACGGGACCAGGCCCCCGACGGTCGAGGAAAGCATCGGCGCGCCCGTCACCATCGTGAAATCCCCCGATGAACCGGTGGCAAAGAAACCAGCCGCGCCACGGCGCGCCGGCGCCCGCGCCTTGCCGGTCCGGTTGAAATATTTTCGCCCCGACGCGCGGCAGGTGTCCGTGGTTGGCTCGTTTAATCATTGGGATCCGACCGCCCATCCGCTGGCCGTGGACGCGAAAGGCGAGTGGGCGATTGAACTGAAACTGCCTCCGGGACGCTTCGAGTACCGGTTCCTGGCGGATGGCATTTGGTGTGACGACCCGGCGGCCGTGGAGCATGTCGCCAACCCGCATGGAACCCGGAACGCCGTGCTGCAAGTATCGGGTTGATTTTGTCACGGCCAGTGGAAACCATTGCGAATATTATGTCACAACGGAGACTTTGCACCACTTTGCTGGCCGGCCTCGCCGGTCTTTTGCTCACTCACGCCGCGGACTCGACAATCGCGCTCCCCAAAAGCCAGGTCGTGTCCGTTGATCGCCCCAATCTCACGTTTACCGTGAGCAGACAGGGCACGAACGCCGTGATCTTCATTGTTCCCGACACGCGGTTCTTTCAAGGCGCCAAGCCGGCCACCAGCACCAATCTGCTCATTGGCCAGACGGTGAGCGGGACTTTGCGCGAGAGGGCGGGCCGTGTGGAGGCCTTGCGGATCAATCTTCCGGCGCCTGCGAGGCCCTAAAGCGAATTAAATAATTATGTAGCCGCGCGCCGACGGGATGGGCTCACCGGAAACATTGCCAGGCAGGCGCCAGGTAGCAACGGCTCGCTGAACCGTCCGGGCAAATTTGGCGCCACAGACAAAAGCCTTCGGCGTCGTCGTCGGCAAATCTTGCTGCTCGGACGTTCCCGGACCGGTCAGCGACCGGTCCCTACCAAAAACGGCCACAGATTCAATTAACTCGCTTTAGGCGCACCTCATTGCCAGCAAGGCGAGTCTTCCGGACTCAAGCCTGGTTCGCGCGTTCCAGAAACGCCCGCCAGCCGGACTCGTCGTCCACGTCCTCCAGCTCGCGCAGCAATTGCGCGCGGAGGTTGAGTTTGGCGGCCTGCTGGAGGGTTTGGTTGAGGACGTCGGCGGTGCTCCACGAAATGTCCCTCAATAAAAGCGTGTGGGACTGTTTTAACCCGATAAGCCAATAGCCGCCGTCGCGCGCCGGACCGAGCACGAGGTCGTGTGTCTCCAGCGCCAGCCAGGCGGAGTGAATGTCAGCCGGGGTGAGGTAAGGGCAGTCGGTCCCGACGATCACCACGCGCGCGGCCCCGCTGGCGAAATGCTCGTCGAAGGCGCGCGCCAGTCTGCCCCCCAAATCACCATCGCCTTGCGGACGCGCCAGCCAGCCGGCGGGACGCCATGGCTCGATTTCCCCGCGGGCTTCGTCCGGGGAGAAACGCAACTCGCCGTTTGTGAATGCTTGCAACTGGCGCAGCGAGGCGAGCGCCAGGACACGGTAGGCGTTGCAAGCCGCCTGGTCGCCAATGGTGGCGGCAAGGCGTGTCTTAACTTTTCCGGTCCGGGGCGCTTTCACGAATACCACCAGCCGCCAGGCGGGGTTGTCAGCCGGAAGTGGGGGATGGGCGGGGAGATCCATGAGACCAGAAGGGCCGCGAACTATTTCAACGGCACGGTGCTATGGTCCTGGAGCCAGAAGATGTCCTGGTTGTTGGGCGAGGCGTTGTTGTGATCGTGATAATTTGAGACTTTCGGGAACAGAGTCCGGCTGTCACGCCAGCGGTGCGCCTCCACATGGCCGTCAGCATAAGAGTTCACTCCCGACAAGTCATGATACTTCGCGGGATAGAAGCAAAATCGCGTTGCCGGGCGTTCCATGTAAACGCCGAAGAGCGGCCGGCAAATGCTGTCCGGGTTCACTTCCTGGAGCACCAGCAGATTGGCTGGCGAGATGTCCGTGATCCCCGCCGACCGCGTGTAAACATGATACTTTTTCGGGTCGGGAACATTGTCCCGGAACGGCCCCCCCTGCCAGCCCACATAGGCGTTCATGGCGTAGCTGCGGACTCGCGGGACAGCCTTCTGTCCGTGGGTGCCGAGGAAGGTGTCCGACGGGCATTTGTAAATGGCGGTGGTCTTGAGGTACGGGCCGAACAAGGCGTACTTGGGATCGATCAACTTGAGGATGTTCGTCGCGTCCGAGGCGTTCATAAAAAAGCTTCCTTCCACCCAGGTGGGTGTGGTGTCACCCGGCCCGTTTGTCACCAGCCGGTCGTCATTGTCCCCGGTGTAGAGTGTCCAAATGATCGAAAGTTGCTTGAGATTGTTGACGCATTTGATCTTCCGCGCCTGGTTCTTGGCCTTGACCAGCGCGGGCAGCAGCATTCCGGCAAGAATCGCGATGATCGCGATGACCACGAGCAGCTCGATCAAGGTGAATCCCATGTCAAGCGTGACGACGATCCGGCACGCTCGCGCAGGGGAAGTTGTTTCGACGGTCTTCAGCGGGTCTGTCTGGCGGTCGTCCTGCCGGGCGGACGAGGATTGGTTTTTTGGGCGGCGGGTGATCCGCAAAGAAAAGCTGGGCTCGCGGAGCCGGGCCGGTGGTTATGCCCGGCACTATGACTCGCCTGCCGGTCTTTGGCAAGCCAAGTCCGGGCCACACACAGCCCGGCGAAACTCACACGCTGGATAGTGCGCGCGAACGAAAACAATGCAAGTGGCCGGGTGATGAATTCACCGGTTCGTCACGGGAGGGCTGGCCGGGGGAAATGGAATGATCCAGGATTCGCATATTCAGTATGGCTTTTCCCGTGCATTTCAGATAGAGGTTGGGAGTCGTGCGTTTCCCGGTGGCTTCACTCCCTCGCGGCAATCAGCGGACGTGTTGTCATTGGCGCGGCGCGCCCCGCGAACCTTGCAAGCTGCCCGGTTTTTGCGGAATCGAAAGGCCGCCGGGTGGCGCGTGAATTGCTTATTTTGGCCTTTTGTGCCAACCGAACCTGTTATGAAATGTGGTCAATCGAGAGTCTGTATTTCTTTTCTGGCGTTTCTGCTTTGGTGCTGCCTGCCGGTTGGCTGCCCGAAACTGGCGGCCCAAATCATTGTTTATCAAAATGACACCACGATCAACCCGACGACCCGCTTCTCGGAATTTGAGTTTGGCGACGAGATTGTTCTGGCGGGGAACCGGCCCCGGATGGTCGCGGGCTTCGGCTTTGACTATTACGGTGATTTCACAAGCAGCAACGCGACGGCGGTGGTGAGTTTTTACAAAAATGATGGCGTGAATGTCGGCGTGAACGGCAAAACCATTCTCGCGCCGGGCACGCTTTTATACCAAAGCGATCCGGTAAAGCTCACCAGCGGTTTTCATGAGCAGATAATTTCGGATATTGCCATTAACGTGCCCGCCTCGTTCACCTGGACGGTGACGTTTTTCGGTTTGTCGGGCCAAGAGGGAGACCGGGCCGGATTGCTGTATGAGGATCCGCCCACGATCGGGAAGAGTTTCGACGACTTTTGGGAAAATCAAAACGGGGTCTGGGGCATATACAGGACTACTGCTATCGGCCTGGTTTCCAACTTTGGCGCGATCGTGAGCGTTTTCGACGATTATGTCGCGCTGCCGGCGCTGACCAATTTGACG
>CAZMLP010000562.1:0-3284 GCA_964566745.1 uncultured Verrucomicrobiota bacterium
ACGACCCACAACTTGCCATCAATCCCGAAGTCAATGGCCACCGGCGACTCGATGAGCGGCTCGGCGGCGACCAGTTCCGCGACGAAGCCAGGCTTGAGCTTGAGGGCGCCAACAGCCTGGCGCGGCGACAACGCGGGCGGAAAATCTGCCTTGCGTTGCTCCGAGAGGAATTCGCGCGGGAGCTGCTCACGCACGGTTTTGACGATCAAATCCTCGATGTCAGGCGACAGTTGCGCGGGCCGGTCATAATACCAGAGCGAGCTTTCCGCCTCGTAGCCTCCCTCGGCGAGGATTCGCTTGGAGGGGATGTAACAGGGCACATCGTTCGCGTAGGCATTGATCCAGAGTCGGCTCGAATCGAAGTCGCGCCTCAGCCGCAGCGAGTAATCGACCACCACCTCGCCACCGAGAAAGACCATCGCGAGCCGGTCGCCAAAGGTCCAGGATTGCACCGGATAAGTGAGCGTCGTGGGCGGCGTCTCGCCGCGATTCAGGCGCTCGAGATAACGCTGCGCATGGTAGCCCACGATGCCCGCCTCAGTGGAGCGCTTCTGCAATTCCTCTTTTGTGAAGGCCTTTTGGAACGGCAACTCAATCTGCTGCCAGCGGCAGGCCAGCTTGCCGTTCAGGGGCCGCCACTTTTCCCGGTCCAGCAACCGGTTGGTTTCGCGGGCAATCTCCTCGCCGTGCTGCTTGCAAAGGGCGATGCCAAAATCCGCCCCGCCGCGCGGATGAGGATTCGAGTCCGCGCCACAGCCAACGGCAATCAACGCTGTGGCGCCGGGATGATCGCGCTGGATATACTCGTCCGCGTAGCCGACCCAGTCACCGCAGGTCTGGTTGATCTCCCCGCCCAGCGTGGTGCAATGGCAGGCGTAATTCGCGAACAGCGCGCGAAGTTTTCCGTCGCGTCCAAGAACGCGCAACGCGGAGAAGGTGTGGTCCACCGGGCCGCCCTCAGTGCGGCGGTTCTTGGCGAAAGTCACTTTGCCCTGCGCCCATTCAAGCTTGCCCGGTTGGCGATCTTTGAGCGCGGCGAGCGCGGCTTGCTCGATTTTGTCGGTCAGTTGCCGCGTGTAACGCTCGATGGCGGACTGTTGCTCCGCCGGAATGGTCATTGCAAAAATGTTGGCGGCGAACCCTATGGTTTGCGGGCCGGTGTGGGTGTGCGAGGAGCAGACTGCGAAGTGGTCGCGTGTGATGCCGACCTTTTGGCGCAAGCGATTCGCCACCTCCTCGACGACGTTCGCACCCACACCGCAATTATCCACCGTGACGATGATGGCCGGGCCGTCCGCGTCACTGCCAATGGCAAGCGCCTTGGCGTAGAGACGCGTGAGGGCGCTTTCAGCGAGCCCTTTGCGGACGACATAGCCAGTCAGGCGAATCGGGAAGTCTGGAGTGACATCAATGGTCGCCACGCCGACGGGACGAAACCCGTCCGCGGCTTGCGCGATAGAGGAGAAAAAGCAGGCGATGAGCAGCCAGACAACGGGGCGTTTCATGACTCAGGTTATGCGCGGCGCGAGGAAGTTTTGCCAGCGCGGAGTTAACAGGGAAGGAAGCAAGAGAGCGCGGAGGAAGCAGAGAAGGATTATTCCCTATCCTGCCAGCGCCTGTCGAAGTGGATTGCTGTGGTTCGGTGGCGGGAATATGGATTGCATGCATGTTTGGCCTCTTCGCGGCAACCCGATTTGGACCAATGAAAATCATCTATGAGCCAGATGACGGGGAAATTCATTCGGAAGAATCCGCTTCGAGAGAGACAACGATTTGAGTAGAAGGCGGCTTTCCCGGGTGCTACACCTCTTCTGTTCAATTTGCCGCCATCGCTCCGGCAATATCATTCATGCGGAAGACCATTCTCGCCTTTGGTGAAGTATTGTGGGATTTGCTGCCCGGCGGCCCGGTTTTGGGAGGCGCGCCGTGCAACTTCGCGTATCGCGCCAATTCCCTCGGGGATCGTGGTGTCATAATCAGTCGCCTCGGTCGCGACGACCTCGGCCAGCGTGCCGCCGCCTTGCTCGCGCAAGCGGGCATGGGTGTCGAGCAATTGCAACACGATGACACATTGCCGACCGGCACGGTGCAGGTCAGTTTCGACGCGGCGCGCAATCCCGACTATTTCATCGTTCCCAAAGTGGCTTATGACGCCATCGAGGTGACGGACGAACTGGTCGAGCTGGCGGAGCAGGCGGATGCGTTTTGTTTCGGGACCCTTGTCCAACGCGCCGAGAAATCGCGGTCCACATTGCGAGCGTTGCTGGACGTTTCCACGCGCAGCCTCAAATTCTTTGACATCAACCTCCGCAAGAATTGCTTCACGCCGGAGACCATTGCCGACTCGCTGCGCAGGGCGGATGTGCTCAAACTGAATGAAACCGAGGCGGCTTACCTGGCCAAGGAGTACGGGTGGCCGGAGGACAACTTGCCTGACGTTGCCTTGCGCTTGATGGAGCGGTGGACACTGACGCATTGCGTGATCACGCTGGGAGCGCAAGGGGCACTGGCGGCCTCGGTGGAGGCCGGAGTGATTTACGCTCCGGGTTATCAAGTGAAGCTGGTGGATTCCTGCGGCTCGGGGGACGCCTTTGCCGCCGCATTTCTGCACGGATTGCTGCGCGATCGGCCACTGGAAAAGTGCATCGATCTTGGAAATGCCTTGGGTGCGTTGGTGGCCACCCAACGCGGGGCGACCGAAACCGTTCCCTCCACGGAACTCCAAAAATTGCTCGCGACACCGCCGGGACGGGTCACGGATGAGCGGTTTGCGGCGTTGAGGCGGGAGTGAGCGGAACCGGAACGACCCGGCGATGTCTTGCCCTGACCATCCACGAGTCACCGTTTTCCAGTTTTCAGCCGTCGGCCAGAATGGTGGCTAGGATTCGAAAACGCGCGACTTGTCTGCAGTTGGCGGCTGAGGCGCTGCCTGGCCGGTCTCTTTATCTCCCGATTGATCCTTCAAATTCTCGTTTCTCGCCAAGATTCTTGCTGTTTTTCAGCCGGGGATTGGCGCGGGTCCAACGGGCTTGATTAGGCCGGGGCCGTCATTGGAACAGGTTGCATTAGCTGGCATAAGGAGTGGTCATTGGGTGAATTGAATTTCTTCAAAATAAAACAAAGATGGAAAAAACCCTTGTGAAAAAATTCACACTTGGGCAACTTCTACGCACTTTTCGACGGAAAAGTCGCTACAGCTTTTTCGTCCCTCAAAGTATTTTGCAGGCGCAAATGACCAAATTTATCCTGTCATTGATTTTACTCTGCGGCTTGGCCGTTGGTGG
>CAZMLP010000563.1:0-2029 GCA_964566745.1 uncultured Verrucomicrobiota bacterium
CGCGCTGCCGAAGGTGAGCGAGAGGGATTGCGCCAGCGTGCGAATGTCCGCATTCGCGCTGGCGCCAAGCTTCGTCTCCACTTGATCCCAGCCTTGCGGCATAGGGACGCTGCGCTGTCCTTTGAGCGCCATGCTGAGGCCCGAGAGAATGTCCATCTGGCGAGCCTCGTCGGACAAGCTGGACAAAATCCGCGCGATCTCCGCCATGGATTGCGCCGTGCCGAGCGTGGTCGCGCGCCGCACCGCGAAGTTCAACAGGCGGGGCAGCTTGGATTCCAACGCCAGTCCCAGGGCGCGGGCCGGGTCTTCCGCGACCAACGGTTCCAAAGCAAACCAGCACATCAACGGAAGGTTGTGATCTTTTGCGTCCTCGCTGTGCTGGGTCAATGCCGCGAGAAATTTCCAGCGGCTCTCCAGGGGCATGCGTTGCAAGGCCGACGCAATGTAAAGGCGCACCACCGGCGAGGGATCGTGGGCTGCCATGTCGGTCGGCGAGGGGTCAGCCTTGATTCCTTTGCTGTCAGCCTCCGCCACCAGTTGCGCCAGGCGCTCGGGGTCCTCGAACACCAGTTGAAAAAGCCACGCCCGCACATATTCGTCCGGGCTCTTGATGAACTCCACCCCGAGCTCGGCGTTGATTCCGCCGGTCACATGCAATGCCCAGAGCGCGCGCAGTTTGCGGGTGGTGTCCGGGTTTTCGCGAACGATTTTGGCGAGCGCCGCGTGAACCTGCGGGCTCATGCCGTTCTTCGCCGCGCGCTCCTGCAAAATCCGCCGGGCGTGCCTCACGTACCAGTCGTTGGGACTGAGTTGCAGCCGCACCAGCTCCTCGTCGGTGTTCTTTTGCAGGTCAACGATGGTGTGCTTCTGATTGTTGTAAACAATGTGGAAAATACGGCCGTTCGTCCGGTCGTGCCCGTCCACGTTGTTGTGATGGCACTGGTTCTTGTCGTACCAGTCGATGATGTACACCGAGCCATCCTGGTCATATAGCTGGTTCAAGGTCTGCGACCAGGCGTCGTTGAAGTTGACGAAATCCTTGCCATGATGGCCGACAAAGCCCGAGCCGCTCCGCTCCGCGATGTCCACATTCAACCGCTGGCCGTGAATGTTCCCCATGAACATCTGGCCGCGATACTCCGCCGGCCAACTGTCCCCGAGATAGACCATCATGCCCGCGTGGGCATGCCCGCCGCCCGCCGCGTCACTGCGCTCGTTTCCCGCGTGCGGCCCCTTGTTGCCGGCCCAGTGGACATGGTCCGCCACCGTTTTGATGTCCTCGTACACGAACGGGAACACCGGCTTGCGCCCGCGCTGCCGGTACTGCTCGTTCCGCGCGGTCTCGTCGCGGTTGATCGTGTAGTGCTCGCCGCCTTGCCGCTCGTAACGCCCGCCTTGGATCATGTGCCAGAGATGCGGGATGACACACGCCTCGATCCAGCATTGGCCGCGCTCGTCGAAGTCCACGCCCCAGGGGTTGCTCGTGCCCTCGGCAAAAATCTCGAACACCTTGCGCACCGGATGGAAGCGCCACACCGCCGCGTCCACCCACTGGCGCTCGCTCTCCGGCGCGCCGGGCTTGCCGACGTTTGACGGGCAAAACACCCCGTGGCAACCGTACAACCACCCGTCCGGTCCCCATGTGAAGGTGTTCAGGGTTTCGTGCGTGTCCGCCGTGTAATTCCATCCGTCGAGCAGGATTTCCGGTTTTCCCGCGGGAGCCGGGTTGTCCCAGTCCTTCCCCGGAATAAACATCAAATACGGCGCCGCGCCAACCCACACCCCGCCGAAGCCCACCTCCAGGCCGCTCACCAAATTCAGCCCCTCCATGAACACTGTGCGCTTGTCGAACTTATGGTCGCCGTTGGTGTCCTCGAAGACAATGATGCGGTCCTTGCCCTGGCCCTCGGGCATTCTCCTCGGATAGGTGTAACCCTCCGCCACCCAGACGCGGCCGCGATCATCCAGGGCGAACGCAATCGGCTGCTTCACGTCCGGCTCGCCCGCGAAAAGATGCATCTTGAAGCCC
>CAZMLP010000564.1:0-3607 GCA_964566745.1 uncultured Verrucomicrobiota bacterium
CGCCGGTTTTCTGTCCCTGGCGGAACGTGACCCGGCTCATGTCCGCGCTGGATTTCCAGTTGCCGCCGCGCATAACGCGCTTCACATCCTTGCCCGGGCTGGGCGGGCCATGCGGATCGGCCTTGGGGCTCTCGGCGTAATAGGTTGGACTGTACACGTCCTCGCACCACTCGGAGACATTGCCGTAGAGATCGTAAATTCCCCAACGGTTGGGTTTCTTCTGGCCAACAACGTGCGTTTTCTCGTCGGCGTTATCGGCGTTCCAGCCATATTGCCGGAGCTTGTCCGCCGGGCCGAAGTCATAGGCGCCATCGGTTCCGGCGCGGGCGGCATATTCCCACTCCGCCTCGGTGGGCAGGCGATAACCGTTCGCCGTGAAGTCGCAATCCCAGTCCGGCGTCTTCTCGTTATAGCACGGTTTCAATCCCTCCATCGCGGAAAGGTCATTGCAATACTGCTTGGCGTCGCGCCAGCGAATGCGCTCGACGGGCTTTTTGGGATTGTCATTCCAGTGCGACGGATTGGGCAGTTGCACTTTGACGAGCATTTCCTGGGTGACTTCAAATTTGTCCATGAGGAACGGTCCCACGGTCACTTTGTGCGGAGGGGCCTCGTCGGCATTGCCTTGCGCGCTGCCCATGGTGAACTCGCCGCCGGGCAGGAAGACCATCCCGACCCCGGTTTTCGTGACGATTTCGAACGGCTCGCCGGGAGCGGCGGCGGCGGGTTGCGCGGCGGCCTCAGGCTTGGACGCGCCGGGCCCGACCACCGGGGGAGGCGATTCTTTGCCGCAAGCGGAGAACAAGCCAGCGACCGCGAGCAAGGCTAACGATTGGACTTTCAGACAATCTCTCATGGGCGCGGACAAAGGGTTACTTCTTCTTCTTTTTCGGCAGGAACCAGTCGGATTCCTTGTTGCTGTTGCCGTCGTGGGTCAACTCGGTGAAATCCGCCGGTCCGGCTTGCTCGAGGTCAACCACGCCATCCCGCGTGGCGGAGACAGCGATGATATTCCAGCCGGGCGCGTAAACACCGACAATCTCGCAAGCGGCTTGGAAGGTGGCCCGTTTGGTGAGATCCCCCTCGCCCTCGGGACCGCGGCTGATGCTCAGGAACTTGCTATCCGGGGACCAGTCCACGTGATAAACCTTGTTCTTTTCGTCTTTGATTTGGATACGGCGGGGTCCCGCCTTGGGATCATCAGAGTCAGTGTCCAGGGGGGCGGCGGCGATTTCGTGGTCACTCGGTCCCCAGGCGATTTGCTTGCCGTCGGGGCTGATGCACGGGCGGCAGCCGGGGATGCCCAAGTTGATGATCCGGTTGCCGTGGCGCTCGATCAAGAGGATCGCGTGGTCGAAGCCCATGCCGGCGTGAACCGTGGCGGCGATCCATTTCCCGTTGGGAGAAAAGGAAGGGTTGTACAGGTGGTGGAGGTTGGTCGAGTTGGGATGAGCCTCGGTTTTGCCGGAGGCCAAGTCGTAAAAGTTCATCCCGGAGGTATAGTAATCGATCACCGCGAACTTCGGATACTCCTGGGGCAGGTAACCGATCGTCTTGCTGTCCGGCGCCCAGAACTGCTCGCGGGCGTGGTCCGCGATCTTGCGGCGATTGGTGCCGTCGTTGTTCATCACCCAAAGGCTGCGAACGGTTTCCCGGCCCTCGCCGTCGTCCATGGTGTAGGAAATCATCGTCCCGTCCGGCGACACTTGCGGATAGTGCTCATGTCCCGAGGGGGTTTGGGTCAAGTTGACGACGTGCGAGCCGTCGGCGTTCATGACAAAGATTTCCCAGTTGTCGTTGGTGTAGCACTCGTAGGCGATTTTATACGGGAGCTTGGCCAGTTTGTCCTTGAGCGGCGGGGCGTCGGAGGCGGTGACAACCAGCGCGCCCGCGGCGCCGAGGGCGAGGAGAAAGAGCAATCGCTTCATGAACGTGACTTTGTTAGTTGGCTTGCGACGTGATTTGAAACGGCGCAAGGCTAGTTTTGATTGCCGGGCGCATCAAGACCGAACTCGGGGAAAGAATGAAGGGACGTGCTGACGAGACGCCGGTTCGCCGGTGAAACGCCAGCCCCGCAACTATGCAAACCTGGCGTCCACCTTGTGCTCGCGATTGTCCCCTTGCAGGACCAGGAAGGGATCGGGTTGCCGGACGCCATCCAGCGTGATGGCTGGCGCCCCGTGCCATTGGCCATTGGCGTTCACCATCGTGATGTGATACTGCGTTTCACGGTAGCGGTAATCAATCTGGCAGGATTTCCATTCCGGGGGAAGGCAAGGGGCAAAGCGCAAACGATCCACTTCCAGTCTGAGGCCAACGAAGGATTCCGCGATCAAACGATAGAGCCATCCCGCCGATCCGGTGTACCAAGTCCAGCCGCCGCGTCCGGTGTGGGGCGGAACGCTATACACGTCCGCAGCCACCACGTAGGGCTCGACCTTGTAGCAGGCCACCCCGGTGGGACTGTCGGCGTGGCGAACCGGGTTGAGCAGGTTGAACAATTCCCAGGCGCGCTTGACGTCACCCAAAGCCGCGAAGGCCATCACGGTCCAGATCGCGCCGTGGGTGTATTGGCCACCGTTCTCGCGCACACCGGGCAGATAGCCTTTGATATAACCGGGCTCCAGCGGTGACTTGTCAAACGGCGGGTCGAACAACTGGATCAACCGCGCGTCGCGGCGCACAAGCCGCTGGCCAACCGCCTCCATGGCCTGGCGCGCCCGTGCGGGATCTCCGGCGCCGGTGAGGACCGCCCAGCTTTGGGGCAGACTGTCAATCTGGCATTCCTGGTTGGTGGAAGAGCCGAGCGGTTCCCCGTTGTCAAAATACGCGCGCCGGTACCACTGGCCGTCCCAAGCCTGTTTTTCGATGTTGTTCCGCAACTGCGCCGCCTGCTCGATGCAGATTTTGGAGAACGCCTCGTCACCTCGATTTCTCGCGATCAGGCTGAAATGCTGGAGCACATCAAAGAGAAAGAACGCGAGCCAGACGCTCTCGCCCTTGCCGTGCTCGCCGATCAAGTTCATGCCGTCGTTCCAATCTCCGCAACCCATCAACGGCAAACCGCGGGCGCCAAAGCGCAGGCCATAATGAATCGCGCGGACACAGTGCTCATAGAGCGTGCCGGTGTCATTGGAGGTGAGGGGCGCGTCGTAGGAGGACTCCTCGTCGGGCCGCAGGGCGCGCCCCTCCAGGAACGGGATCTTTTCGTCCAGAACACCGGTGTCACCCAGCGACTCGACGTACCGGCAGACCGCGAAGGGCAGCCAGAGATAGTCGTCCGAGAAATGCGTGCGGACACCGCGCCCGGCCGGCGGGTGCCACCAGTGCTGCACATCGCCCTCGCGAAATTGCTGGGCGGCGACGCGCAGGAGTTGCTCGCGCAGGAGTTGCGGGCGCGAGTGGACCAGCGCCATGGTGTCTTGCAATTGGTCGCGAAAACCAAACGCGCCGCCCGACTGGTAAAAGCCGGTGCGGCCCCAAAGCCGCGCGGAGAGGGTTTGGTAAAGCAGCCAGCCGTTGGCCAGCAGATTGAGCGCGGCGTCGGGTGTCTGCACCTGCACCGCCCCCAGGGCGTCATTCCAGTGGGCGCGCACCAGGTAGATGG
>CAZMLP010000565.1:0-3430 GCA_964566745.1 uncultured Verrucomicrobiota bacterium
ATGCGGATGCTCTCGACACTCTGGCGCTCCACCGGCTTGCTTGGCTCACCGCCGCGGCTCGCCACCGTCTTGACGTTGCCAAGTTTTTCCAGCACATCATCTCCTTTGATCAATTTGCCAAACGCGGTGTACTTTTGATCGAGGAACGAGGCATCACCCAGGCAAATAAAGAACTGGCTGCCGGCCGAGTTCGGGCTGGCAGAGCGGGCCATGGAGAGCACGCCGCGCTGGTGCGAGCGGTTGTTGAACTCTGCGTTGATCGAGTAGCCCGGGCCGCCGGTGCCGTAGGAGTCCTCTTTGGCGAGATCCTTGGTGTTCGGGTCGCCGCCTTGAATCATGAAGCCTTTCACGATCCGGTGGAACGCGGTGCCGTCATAAAATTTGTCCTTCGCAAGTTTTTTGAAATTCTCCACCGTCTTCGGCGCGACGTCAGGCCAGAACTCGACCACCATCTCGCCCGCGGAGGTCTTGATCACCGCCACTTCCTTGGCCGCGGGAGCCTCAGTCTTTTTCTCGTCTTGCTTGTCTTCTTTCTTCGCATCCTGCCCAAACGCCGGGGCCAGGCTCAGGGAAAGGCAAAGCAATCCGAATAGAATCTTGTTCATGCGGAGGGTGTGACATGAACGGCCCGGACTGTCACGCGAAGAATTTGTGGGTGAAAACCGCCGGATTACTCGGTTTGAATGGCAAGACGATGGCGGTGAAGTTGAATCCAACTTGACTCGTCATCCGCACCGACCAGCCTCCTCGCATGAGCCTGCCTTCTTGCCTGCGCGCGGACGAGCGCGGAACGTTGCTTGCGATCAAAGCCCAGCCACGCGCCTCGCGAAATGAGCTGGCTGGTTTTGTCGGGGTGGAACTAAAAGTGCGGGTGACCGCGCCGCCAGTGGACTCCGCCGCGAACGAGGCCATCGTCGAGTTACTGGCGGATTTGCTGAAGTGCGGACGGGCCGCCGTCCAAATCACGCGCGGCCCAAAGAACCCGCACAAGACAGTCTTGATTGCCGGTTTGGCGCCGGACGAGGTGGCCCGCCGGCTCGGGTTGGGGTGACCTTGTTTGGCACTGCTGCTGGCGTCCCATTGGCACATCAGACTGTTTTCGTCACTTGTTCCGCGATCTTGGTCCCGTGCTGGCCCGCTTTTGTCACTGCGAGATTGCTTTTTGTTTCGAAGTCTTCTCTTTTCCAGAAATGTGGACTGAAACCAGGTCCACGTCGGGCACTCATCTGACAAATGCAGTCCATCGCGGTTTGGAAAAGTCGCGGCCGTATGGCTCACGGCAGCGCCTGGCTTTATGGATTTGCATTCTCGGATGGACCGCCCTCGTTGGCTTCTGGTGGCTGGTGAAAGGCAGCGGGGGCTTGTCGGTGTGGGTTTTTCAGGAGCGCGACCTGAGTCAGCCTGGATTCAATGAGAAATTACAGGCGATATTCCGCTCTGATCTCGGCTTGCAACGCGCCTATCCGTGGATTTTGTTCAGCCCCTACCTGGCCCTCATGGCCTGGTACTTTCCTTTGGAACGCGAGCGCCTCGGCCGCAATCTGCCACTCAATGCGATGGCTTGCATGGCTTTTGTCTGGGCGTGCCATGCGATCGATCTTCGGACAACCATGACACGCCCGAGGTTTATGATGGTGAATTCAGATCATCTCTCCGCTCCCAAAACTCCGCCGATGGAGACCAAAGGGATTGCGATTCCGGGCGTCGGAGGGCGTAGTCCCGGAGGTGACGGGCCCGTTCCATTGTTGAGATCGTCCCCGGGGAATTTCGGAAGACCCCCGTCCCCCTCTCGAAGAGCATTGCTGCGCTCCACGATTTTGGACCTGCTGGCCTATGGAGCCCTTACTGGCCTGGTGCATTCCGTTAACTTTTACCGGCGTTTGCAAGAGCGGGAGCACCGGGCGCTCTTTCTGGAATCTTCCCTGGCCAACGCGCGCCTCAACGCGCTCAAGGCCCAGCTGCAACCGCACTTCCTGTTCAAGAGCCTCAATGCGATTGCCGCCCTGCTTCGCCGCGATCCGCGTCTGGCCGAAACCACCTTGGTCGCCTTGAGCGAATTGCTGCGCTTGACCCTCAACCAGTCGGAGCAGCAGGAGGGCGAACTCCGGGAGGAATTGGAGCTTGTCCAGCGTTATCTTGAAATTCAGCAAACCAGATTCGGCGAGAAGCTGCGCGTTGAGCAGAACATAGAACCCCAGGCGCTTGACTCCCTGGCGCCCACGCTTGTATTGCAGCCGCTGGTGGAAAATGCCATCCGGCACGGAATTGAGCCGGCCGGCAAAGCGGGAACCGTGCGGGTGAGCGCGTCACGCAAAGATGAAAACCTTGTCCTCACGGTGGAAGACGATGGCGTTGGGCTGCCGGGTGGAAATACTGATTCAAGCGACCCGGAGAATCCGGCAGAACTCCACCCGAGTTTGCCAACGTCTGCCCGCGGCTCCCCAGCCAGTGCGGTCTTGGCCAAGACCGGGACGGGTATTGGTTTGGCCAACCTCCGGGAACGACTCCGGACTCTTTACGGCGCCCGGCAAAAACTCGAATTGACGCCGCGCGCGACGGGAGGCGTGGTGGTCCGCGTTGAAATTCCCTGGCGCCCGCGCGCCTCATCCCACACCGCCGGCCCTTTTAAGATTTGAGGAAAATCAGCGCCATCATTGCCGACGACGAACCGCTCGCGCGGGAACGGGTTCGTTCCATCCTCAAAGACGAGCCGGATGTGGAAATCGTTGCCGAGTGCGCCGACGGCGCGCAGGCCCTCAAGGAGACGCAGAAACGACAGCCGGACCTCCTCTTTCTGGATGTGCAGATGCCGCGGCTCAACGGCTTTGAGGTGCTCGAAGCCCTTTGGCCAGGCCCAATGCCCGTCGTCATTTTTGCGACCGCCCACGATGAGCACGCCATTCGGGCCTTTGAATTTAGCGCCTTGGATTACTTGCTCAAACCTTTCACCGAGGCGCGCTTCAAAAGGTCATTGCAAAAAGCGCGCGATCAATTGGAGCAAACCACCCGCCAGGCTGATGCTCAACTTAAAGTCCTTCTAACCCAGCTCCATGCCCCCGGCGCGGGCGGAGGGCGGATCTTTGTCCGGTCCCCGGAGCGGATATTATTTCTCAAACCGGACGAGATCACCCGCGTCGAGGCGGCGGGCAATTATGTCGTCCTGCATTCGGGGAAGGAGCAACACATTATCCGCGAGACCATTTCAGCCATGGAGACCCGGCTGGCGCCGGCGGGTTTCATGCGCATTAGCCGCTCGATGATAGTGAACTTGGGATGCATCCGCGAGATCCAGCCCGCGGGCTCCGGACGATATTCGCTGCTGCTCAAAAACGGAATCCGGCTGGATATGACTTGCAGCCTTGGCGAATTGCAGGCGCGCCTTGGGGAAGTCTGATCCGTTTTTGCCTCGTCCCGCCTTCCGCAGTTTTCA